>NZ_JBEOZT010000010.1:0-280507 GCF_040298265.1 Nonomuraea sp. NPDC001636 | reverse complement strand
TTGCAGCCCGTCCAAGGCCGGCCACCTGTGCAAGGCCATCGCCGTCCTGCAAAATCACCGAGTCGCGCAGGCGGCGCGAGGATGAAAAACGTTCACTGGATGTAGAACTAGTGTCATGCTGCGGCGAGCTCAGATTGTCCTCTCGGTCCTCTTCATCGCGATGCTCGGTGTGGCGACCAATGTGGCCACAGGCGTCCTGCCATCGGCCTGGGAGAGCCGGCTATGGGTGGCATGGCCGCTGATGCTCGTCATCGTGATCGCCACGGCGGTGATTGAGGTCGTGCAGAAGGAGGAGCGGCCAACGGACTTTCCTTCGACGCAGGCTCGCACCGAGTTGATCCGCCGCGTGCGGCGGTACTGGGTCACGGGGGTGTTGGAGAAGTCGCTATACAACGAGGCCCGGATCGAACTCGACTTGGTGGCCCACGAGACCTCCGATCGGCCATGGGACATTGCCGTCACTTGGACAAACGGCGCTCAGGAGCCGCTGCCGCGGGGTGCGCGCATGGCAGATGTGTTTGCGCGGATGGATCAGCGGATCGTGATCGTTGGCGCACCGGGGGCGGGCAAGACAACTATGCTGCTCGAACTCGCCAAGAGCCTCTTGATGGCGGCTGAGGACGAAAGCAAGCCGGTCCCCGTGGTCTTGCCGCTCGCGTCGTGGGCCCGTCACCGCAAGACGATCGCCGAATGGATAGTTGATGAGCTCGTCGAGAGTTACGGCATGCCACGGCGGCTCGCGGCTGAATGGCTGCGCACCCACCATATTCTCGCCCTCTTCGACGGCCTTGATGAGGTCGCGGCAGAGCACCGTTCGGCATGCGTCTCTCAGCTGAACACGTATCTGCGCGCCAATCCGACCAGCATGGCCATCTGCTGTCGCCAAGATGAGTACGCTGCACTCAGCGAGCATGTCAGCGCGCACGGCATCGTGAAAATCCAGCCGATGACGGCCGAGCAAACCCAGCGCTTCCTCGCCGACGCCGGGCCTGGGCTGGACGGATTGCGGGCAGCCCTTGCCGCTGATCCCGAATTGTGGGAGCTTGCCTCCTCGCCACTGCTGCTCAGCATCATGGCCCTCGCTTATCGGGACGGTCCCGAATCACCTCCAACCACTCGGCACGCGGGCCTGCGCCGCCGTCTGTACGCCCAGTACATCAAGACGATGCTGCGCTGGCGCAAGAATCGGCACTACCCTCCCGAGAAATCCCAGCACTATCTGCACCTTCTCGCCCACCGGCTGCGCAGTGACAGGCAGACTGTGTTCACGCTCGATCTGCTGGGGGCTGACTGGCTACCCAGAGGCCTGTTCCTAAGCGGATCACGACACATTATGCTGTTGGCGGTCGCGCCGACGTGCGCGCTTATGTTCGTCGTGTCTTGGCTTCTTATCAACATGACGACGGCCGTCATCGCTGCGATCGTCCTAGGGACTGCGCTTATGACGCAATTGCTCAGCCAGGATTATGAGAACAATGCCGGCATCTCATGGCGCAGCCGAGAGAACTTCAGAGAGGTCTGGCCTCTGTCGCCCAGAGAAATTCCGCGGCGGGGAGACATCACCTCAAATTCCGTCATGAAGTCCTTGTACCTGGCGGTCGGAGGTTTCATGGTGCATGGGCTCGGCGACAAACTCGCCGCCTCACTCGTCGCACTTTCGGTCGGCGTGGCTCTCAGCATGCAAGAGTCCGCTCTCACGGGGCCAATTTACGCGATAGTGTTGCTCGTCTCCTATCTCCTAGTGTCCGGACTGATAGATGGCTTCGTGCACGAGCTGGCTACCTCGGGTCGCACGATAGCGGCTAGCCGGGAGGTGCCGAGCCCTGCGCTCCGCCCTCGTGTCCGACTCGCCCTGCGTGTTGGGCTGGCCTGGAGCTTGATCACTGGGCTCATCGCAAACTACGTCACCAGGTTCGCGCCTGCGGAGTTGCTACCCCCGGCTGCCTATGGCGGACTCGTCGGTGTGGCATTCTTCCTCTTGACATTCGTCTCGATAGGCGGCGGACCGCTGCTCGAACAATTAGTATTGCGTTTCGAACTCGACTGATTCCAATGCTTCCCATGGCCATGTATGCCCTTTCTCAACTTCATGACGGATTGTCTTATCCTTCGAAAGGTTGGGCCCGGATACATTTTCATTCACCGCGAACTGCTTGATTTCCTCGCCGACCCGGCAGCCCCCGTGGAACTGGGACCTGGTCCGGGCCCCGGCTGATCTTCATCTGACTGCATACCCTGGACACGTTGTCGCACGTAAAGCTATGACGATAGCTGACTTCGGTCTCGCCAATCGAGTCTGGTGATCGATGTCGCCTTCGTAGGGCCCGGGCGCCGGGTGATTATGGCTGAGGCGGCAGCAACGGCTGACAGCAACGCCCTATTTTCCGACGCATCTGCGCCGCGTGCACACGCCTAATTGCGGTCGGGATCAGCCCCGGCAGGTGATTGCCCCCTGAAAGGGGACAGTCCCTGGCTGGGCACCGGTCTGCTTGCCCTGGCTTTACCTCGTGACACTGGGCTCAACTGGGGCATTGCCGAATAGCTCTTGTAGGTATCAAGGGCGGCGCTGCGCGCCGCCACGCGGCCCGCGCACGCCCGCACGCTGCGCGTGCGGCCTGGGGGCCGTTCTCGCGCGCGACGCGCGCGGGCCGCGTAAGGGTGCAGGACGTCAGTCACGCACAACAGATCTCGCAATAGGCTGAGAGGTTGTCTAACGTCTTCGTGTGATCGACGTCAGTCTCTACGATGCGTGGCAATTATGGCTGTCCGGAAAGTCCGCTGCTGGGACGAAGCTGTGGGGTGTCCCCATGATCTGGTGGGGAAGGGGTGGCAAGATCGTCTCCTTCATCGCCGCCGCTACCGTACTTCTCGACGTCGTGGGACCGGAGAGACTCAAGCAGTACGCGGAGCGAGCGCGGCGGGAGGACAAGCGTCACGACATACCAGCTGTCTATCCAACTAAGGTCAGGCGCACGATGGGATGCCTGTTCCTGCTGATTGTCCCGCCGATGATTATTTTCGGCCTGGTACGGACAGACATCGCCTATCAGGTCTACTCCGAGCCTTACCACAAGGTGTTGTGGCCCATTCTGTTGGTAGGCAGCGGCCTCATCTACCTTCTACAGTTGAAGCGGCTATTGGCCGAGGCTGTGTCGCTGTTTGCCAGGGTCTTGGAGCATCGTCATCTCGCCGCAGCAGTCCGCATGTCGGGCTTCATCGCGCTGGCTCTTGGATTCCACTTCGATCTGCTTGCCTCATGATGCCTCCGGCAGGGGCGGACCGGCTCCGGGATGATCGTCGCTTGGCCCTGAGGTCCGTAGGTGGCTGAGGCGGAAGCCTGATCATCCCGTCCGCCATCGACCCGGGACAAGCCGAGCAGCCCAAGGTCATGGGGCCAAGGTCGTTCGTCCAGTGGGGCGCTCCACCTTGACCCCATGACCTTGGCCCGCTTCCCCTTCGGGCGGGTCGACGGCAGACGGGATGATCAGTCGGGCGAGGCTTGCGCAGGTGCGCCCATCCCAGAAACCCTGCAGTCATGCTCACCGTACGGCAGCTCCTCGACTACCTCGAAGGTCTACCCGACGACACTCCCGTAGTGATCGACGTCCGCCCAGGCGATGAGTACGTGCAAGTTGAAGACATCACCACCACGAATGAGGGCCAGGCAGGAAGCCGCACACCCACGGGTGTCGAGCTGGCGACGCGCAGAGTCCAGCGAGACACGGTCCAACGAGAGCTTGGCGAACTACGTGCGGCACTCTGCTACACCCTCGGCAAGTACCACAGGGAACCAGGCCCACAAGGATTGATGATCATCTCAGTACTCTCCGACCAGGAAATCTTCAACGAGATCCGAAGGCTCCGCACGATCGCCGAGTCCGTCGAGAGGGAGAGCTCAGAGCCGTGATCGCCGTGCCATTAGCATGCCATTAGCCAGGGTGACGAGGGGTCAACCACGGTTACTCGTGACCGGGCCGAAGCCCAGCTCAGCAGCCCTACGAGCCAAGATCCCTGCAATTCCCAAGCTGACAGCGTGGGTTCGGCTGCCAGCGCACAGGTGGCTGGTCAGCGCTGTTGGCTCATGGCAGGTTGACTGCGCTGAGGACTTCGCCGATAGCCACTCGGCGCTGGCCCTCAAAGAACTCCAGGTGCTCGCCGACTTGTAGCACGGCAGGGGGAAGACTGAGCAGGAACATCAGGGCCTTGCCTGTCTCTCCCGGCTTTATTCCTCGATCGCTGCGAGGGTAGAGCCGGCTGTCCCAATGGATCATGTCACCGGAAGCTAGACATTGCCCGATCCACAGTGGGGGACGGTAGCCGTGCACGATTCGTCCCTGGCGTCCTCCCTCCTCTGTCTTCACGAGGGTCAACCGCACTTCGAAGTGCGGCTCGCCGCTCGCGAGCATCTCCCGCAGGAGACGTCTCTGATCACCCTGGAAGTCATCCATCTTGCTCATATCGTGGATGCAGGCACTCGGGACACTGTGCAATATGCGTGCAATGATCATGCTACTAGGAACGGCGCGACAGCCGAGCAATGCAGCTCAGACCTCTGCGGACCTGGAAGCGGTCACGAGCTGTAAAACCGTTGGCTCAGCCTACGCAAGTTCGAACCTTGCACCTGCCACACCAGCGGGAAGAGGCCCGTCACCAGCAGAAACGCGGTGACGGGCCTCTCGCGTTGTGTCCGGCCGTCCACGAGTGGTACCGGCTTTCTACGGTTGATCGTTCCCTATGCATGCCCTAGCGATCATGGTTGGTGGACCGCTGTGCTCGGGATGTGTCTGCGGCGACAACTGGCTCCCGTAATGCGCGTGTCCACCTCTGGACGGAGCGTCACAGAGCCCTCCGGAAGGAATCAAGCACCCTGGGACGGCAATGCAGCCACGTCGGCAGCACTCTTGCCGCCCTCTACGCGCTGGCATAGGGCGCGTGCTACTGCGCCTGACCCTCTGCGTGATCAACGCGAACCGGCCAAGCTCGACGCCACCGGCTACCGGCCACTACGTTGCTGGAACGCGTCGTGACCTCGTCCTTGTGATGGCTGAGCATGGCGGCCAGAGGCACGCTCTCGCTCGTGGGCATCCCGCGGTGGAACCGGGCTACTCCATGCCAATCGTCCTGCAACGGTTCCGAAGCCCAAAGGGACGAAATCTCGATTTCCGAAGTCGCCTGCACGGGTGACCGAAGTCTCGTGCACAACAAGGCGGACGGTGGGGAGGTGAGACCTCGCCATCACGGAGATAATCACGAGCCATGCGATCAAGGCCCGGGCAGGATGCTCCTGTGAACTCTGTCCTGTGCGGCCTCGCTACCAATCCAGCCCTTCTGCCCGATCTGGTCGACCGGCTGATCATGGTTGCCGACGAGGACATCGCCATGAGTCTGGCCGAGCGGGAGGACCTCACCCACGCGCGGGCGGTCGCGCTGGTCTCCCGCGTCGAACAGAGCGCTGGGCGGCTCGCGGAGCGGGGGTTGCTGACGGCTGATGACGTCGATCCTGACGCACAGCCGCTCGCCGCCCTGGCCCTGCTCTCCGAAGGCGCCGGTCGCCCGGCCTGGGCGCGCCTGCTGGCGGCGGATCCGATCATCGAACGCCGGGAACGGTTGGCCGCCTGTCCCGGTCTCCCTGCCGAGGCGCAGGAGATCCTCGCCGTCGATCCGGAGGTACGGGTTGTCGCGGAGTTGGCGTTGCAGGCGACTGCGGACATGGCGGCCCGGCTCGCGGCGCATCCCCATGCCGAGGTTCGCTGCGCGGTGGCCGGCAACGAGGCGGCGCCGCCGGCGGTGCTGGCCGCGCTGGTCACCGGCGAGGGGCTGCCGCCGGCGCGGCACTGTCTGGTCTGTGACCGGGAGGAGACGCCGTTCTACCACGATCCGGATTGCCCCAGGCTCGACTGCGACCTGCCGCCAGCCGCCGCATGCGACGGCTCTCATGAGTCCACGGTTCACCAGACGCGCGTGAACGCCCTGTGCAACCCGGCTACGCCCACCGCGGCCGTCGTCGGCTTTGCCGACCATCCTTCGATGGGGCTGCGCTGGCCACTGGCAGTCCGCCCCGATCTGCCTGCGGCAGTCTACGAACGTCTCGCTGCCAGCCCGGAACCCGGTGTCCGCGCCGCCTTGGCCGCCAATCCCGCGATCGGCGACGACCTGATCCGCGCGCTGGCCGCCGACGCCGACCCCGACGTGCGGCGCGGCCTAGCCGTCAACCCGCGAGTGCCGCTCGATGTGCTCACCCGCCTGGCCAACGGCACAAGAATCGGTTCCACCCTGCTGCCGAGGATCGCCACCGCCTCGCGCGCCGAGATCGAGGAGCTGGCCGCCTCACCACATCCGGTCATGCGGATGTTGCTGGCCGAACGACGTGACCTGCCGCCTGAGATCCGCGATGGGCTGGCCGCCGATCTCGACGCCAAGGTGGTCAAGTCCATCGCTCCGCACCCAGGTCTGTCCGACGCGCGGCTGCATGCCATGGTGCAGCGGCACGGGGTACGGGTCATGGCCAAAGTGGCGAAGAACCCGGAGGCCTCACCGGCGTTGCTGGAGGACCTGGCTCGGCATGGGTCGCCGGTGCGCAAGGCACTGCGGGAGATCGCCCGGCACCCCAACGCGACGGCTGCGGCGCTATTGGTCTGCTTGTTGGATGGGCAGGCCAGACCCGTCGCCGCCGGTCACCGGGCCCTGCCGCCCCAGGCAGTCGTCGAGCTGCTCACCGATGACGACTGGCAGGTGGTGGAGGCCGCGGCCGCCAATCCGGCCCTGCCGCCCGAGGTGATGTCCATGCTGGTGCCCTGAGCTAAAGTCCCGCCCGGCCAGATGGGGCCTCCGAGATACTGGCGCCGGTCGATCAGCCCTGTGCACAGGTGCTGCCTACCGTCCGCGTTCGTTGAGAGCGTCGGCGTGGTACCGGCGGCGTTCAGCGATGAGCGCGGTGACGTCCTCGCTGGTTGCCTCAGGGATCTTGTACATCCAGAAGGTTGCGTCGCTGCTGATGACTGGAACCGGTGATGTGGGCACGGGCGCGAGTCGTTCCTCCGTCGGCGAAGAGCAACTGGCGGGAATGCCGCACCAGTGTCAGTTTCCGAAGTGGTCTGCACGCCCGCCCTGGTGGGGCGTGCGGGCCACTCGGTGGTGCGAGTGGCCGATGGCATGCAGGTGTATCAGCTCGGCGTGCCACCGCATGATCAGTGCGGGCTCGATCCCACAGGTTTTTGCAACGAGGACGTCGGCTCGTGCGTCCCTGGAAGGTGGAGTTCGAGGAGTTCGTCCGTGCCAGGAGCCATGCGCTGCTGCGCTACGGCCTGGTGCTGACCGGCAGCGCCGACGACGCGGCCGACCTGGTCCAGGAGGCTCTGCTCAAACTGAGCTCCTCATGGCGGCGTGTACGCAACAAGGATGACCCCGAGGGGTACGTTCGGACGATCATGGCCCGGCAGCATGTGAGCTGGTGGCGCAGGCGACGGCTGGAGCACCTCACGGAGGAGGTTCCCTCTCCGGTCCACGAGGACGAACACGAGCTCGGCGAGATCTGGCAGCGTCTGCGGGCTTTACCGGCCAGACAGCGCGCGGTGCTGGTCCTGCGCTACTACGAGGATCTCGCCGACGAGGAGATCGCGGCCAGGCTCGGCATCTCGCAGGCGACCGTACGCAGCCAGGTCTCACGCGCCCTGGCCACACTCCGCGTCCGCGCGGACGCACTCACGGGGAGGTGGAGATGACAACCGAGGAGAAGCTGGCCCAGGCGTTGCGCACCATCGCCGACCGGGCCGAGAACCTGGACATGCTGCCCGGCGTACTGGCCAGGCGGCGGAAGCGGGCGCGCCGGCGGACCCGCGGCGCGCTCGCGGTGGTCTGTGCGGCGGCCCTGGCCTGGGGCGTGACGACCGCCTGGCCTGTACCACGGCTTGTGGTGGACCCGGCTGGGCCGGGGCCGGCGCGCAACGCGGTCGAGCGGGTGTGGCCACAGGCGGTGTTCACCATGCCCGGTCGCTCCCGGCCGCTGGCGGCGATCAGCCCCACCGAGGTGCTGGTCTGGAACGAGCAGGGAAGGCTCGACGTCTACGACGCCGCCTCCAGGAGTTCACGAACCGTCGCCGCTCCCAGGCAGGCTCCGCGGTATCTGGCCGTCGACCGTGAGCGGGTGGCCTGGCTCGCCGACGGGCACGTTTGGATCGCCCCTCTGCGGGCCGGCGGACAGGCGAGCAAGGTGGGGCCAGTCCCGGCAGAGAACGTCGATCGCCTGGCACTCGCCGGCCAGGACGTCATCTGGTCGGCGCCGCTCGACGGGGCCTGGCAAATGAGGATCGGCCGTGGAGTTCCCGAACGGGTACCCGGGTCCAAGGGCCTGCAACTCGTGGAGTGGCCATGGGCGACGGATGAGCCTCTGGACATGCGCACCAATCCGACCAAGGTCGTCAACCTGCAGACGGGAAGGACCATCCAGGTCCGCCCCGCGTCAGGCGTCGAGGGCCTGCGGTGCGGACCGACCTGGTGCACCGGGACACACGGAGACGACACCGTCGTCCAGCGCAGTGACGGCGGCTGGAACCACGTCCAGCAAGGGCTGCGCGGCTACCCGTATCAGGATCGGTTCTTTACTGGCTTCGGCGAGATCTACGACGCCCACACGCGGACAACCGTGACCTTTGACGGCGCTCAACTGCCATCGGGGGGCAGGCAGTGGTCCTCCGGCAGCGGTGTCATCTTCTGGACGCAGGACGGCGGCGTCCGCGTGGTGAACCTGGCCGCCATTGCCCAGCCGTAGGGAGCCCAACGTAGCTACTTGTCATCACGCTCTGACCAAGGGCCGTATCCGAAGCCTCCGGCCAGCCTGGAGTTCCAAACCCCGTACAGGCTCCAGAGCGAGAGCTACCCGCCGGAGGCGGTCTTGTTGGGGTGAGGTGTTCATGGGACAGTTCGCGGCGTGGACGCGTATCGCCGATCTGCCTGGTACGGCGCCGGTCGGGCGCTTATTCTGATCAGCTTGGGCTGGGGTGCTGCCGGCTTCTTCTTCGTGTTCGCTGTCAACGACGGGCGCGTATGGCCGAATGCCTACAGATTCCTGTTCGTCTACGTCAGCCTTCAAGTATTTGGGCTGCTGTGTGCATTTGCCGGTCGGACGCGGCACCGGGCGTGGCGCAAATCCGTTAGCCGGTCATCGGAGAGCGAAGTGGACGGCGCTGACCGGAAGGAGGCCGGAGGCGCCGCGTAGCGGGAATATCTGGGAGCGGTACCCAGAGTCAGGGCCTGGTGCAAGCAGGAACGTCAGCCCGCTGTGAAGCCGTCGGCTCTGCTGGACGCCGCCGTCGGGCTCCCCGAGGCAGCCGGCCTGAGGCCACCTGGCGAGAGCATCAGTCAGCGACGGAGACGACATTGTCGACGAAGTCGCGAAATGCTTCCAACAGCTCACCGAGGTTCAGGGGCCCGCATGCTCCTTCGAAGCGGATCCCGTTGCTCCAGACATGTACCCAGTCATCCTCGGTGCGTTCCACCTTTGAGGCGTCCAGCAAAGCCCCCGTAAGAGGTGTGTCGGCGAGGTCGATCTTCACGTGCCATCCCGGATTGTCCAGGGTGTCGATGGTCACGCCGTAACTGTGTTCCCAGTCGTCATTGCAGCAGGAGGCGTACCAAGACTGGAGGAAGATGAACGCATCGGTGATCACGTGGTGAGTCTGACACCTGTGCCCGTCGCATGTCCGATGGGGCGGGAGGCGAGGGGAACGGCGGGGAGTGACAGGGGACGCGATCAGTGCCGTTGCGCGCGTCTTCGCTGGTGGAGCGAGATCGGTGTGCGGCTTTGCAAGCAGGATGTCAGGAGTTCGAATCTTCCTGGGGTCCACTCGTGCAAGCCCAGGTCATCGTCCTAGGCTTTTGATCTTCAGTGGGCCTTGTTCCGGGGTGCCCATAGCGTCGGGAAGCGACCAAGCGGCCGGCGTGACGTTCGGGTCAGTCATCCAACTCCTCCGACGAAACCGTCTCATCCGCGGGCGGGGGCTGTATGTCCGCCTGCATCCCCCAGTTCGACAACCGGAGATCCTCTTCGAAGGCGTAGTACGGGTTCTCCGTGGCGGACTTGTCGCGGCTGTCGTTCGGGTCGTGCCACGCGCTCCATGCTCTGCGGACGAGTTGGTCACCGCCGATCCACAACCGCCAGGACACCTTCCAGGAGGCGTACTTGCCGGTGGGCTTGCTGCGGAAGCCGATGCGCATGGCCGGGTTCACCTTGTGGAGTTGCGCGAAGGTGATGGTGCCCTCGTAGAGGGTGGTGCGCACACCGTCGTAGACTCCGGCGGGCCGCTTGCGCGCGGTGGTGGCCAACACTGCTCTGAGGGTGGCCGGGTCGCTGAGGCTGACATGGTGGCCGGACTTCAGAACGAGCCGGCACGGCCACTCGTACGTGACCCAACTCTTGCCCGGCGGCAGCGGCCGATCGGGGTCGGGCTTGGCGTACAACTGGTAGCCACGCTTTCCGATGCAGATGTTGCGGGTCCCGTGGCGTCCAATGTTGAAGTTCGTCAGGTCTGTGGCCACGATCTTGCCCTTGCCGAACCCCACGACGCCGCGCACCGGCTTGTGGGTGGACCAACTGCCGAACCAGTTCGCCCGGGTACGCTGGACGATCTTCACTCCATGGCCCGGTACGAGCTGGCGCTGAATGGCTTCGGCCGGATCCAATACGGCATCGGCCCGCACGACCGGCCCTGCGGTCACCGTGAATGCGGTCACCAGGAGAACCACCAGGGCCATTCGTCGCCTCATGAGCCAGGGATCTTCGCAGCGGCAGATCTCATCATGATCACGCCTTTTCGGTGGGTTGGTTCTCACACACCTGCACACGAACCTGGCTCCTGGACATCGATCTGTCCGCCCCGATCCGTGACAATCACTCTGTGCGTCTCTTGTTGAAGTCGGCCTTGGCAGGGTCGGCGGTAGGGTTCTTACTGCTGCTCCTCCTCCACTGGCCGACTCGCGATTCGGATTCCGAGGTCGAGCTGGCATTGGCATTCGCGCTGGCGCCCTTCCCGCTCAGCATGGTGGCCGCGCTGCTTGCTCGCCTGCCTGCCTGGCCGGCCGTTGGGCTGCTGGCACCCTTCGCCATGCTGGCGGTCGTCTTCCTCCAGCCGGACTATGACTCCTGGGTGTCTGATGGGAATCTCTCGCTCTACCTCTTCATCGCGGTCCCTGCGGTGACCGGCTTCACGCTCACGGCCATGCTGTGTGCTCTGCTCCTATCGAAGGCCGCGGGCTCTCCAGGAGTGGACGCAGCGTAGACCACGTGTACAAGGCCGGCCGCCGTGTTCGGCTGCCCTGTGCCACACCAGCGGGAAGAGGCCCGTCACCACCGGAAGCGCGGTGATGGGCCTCTTGCGTTGTGTGCGGATGTCTACGGCGCTCGCCGGCTTTCCACGACACTTCGCCGCCGACGTCGCCTTCCCCGATGCCCCTGTGGTCACTCGCTTCTCAGGAGGCAGAATCAGGCATGTCCGGGCGGTGTGTCGCAGAACTCCTGCTTGACGAGGGCGTCCACGAGCGTCAGGAAGTCCTTCGCCGAACCTCTGGTGGCCGAGTCCAGCCAGGTCACCGAGGCGGTCAGGGTCTTGCTGCCGTCGGGGGAGCTGTACATCAGTGCCCCGTAGCCGTGTGGCGGGCTGCCGTTGTGCTGGTAGACGGTGCCGCAGCCGGGGCCCAGGTCCTGTGCCCATATGCCGAGGCCGTAGTCCTGCTTGGGGATTGACGTGGGGATCGCCGTGCGCATCTCGGCCAGCAGCGGGGCGGGCAGGAGCTTGCCGCCGTTCAGTGCGGAGAAGAACGTGGCCAGGTCCTGGGTGGTCGAGATCAGGTCACCGGCGCCGGTCAGCAGGGACACGTTCTGGTGGGAAAGGTCGATCACGCGGTCCTTGTACTGGTAGTAGCCGTGGGCGTGCGGCCCGGGCAGTGCCGTCGTGCGGTTGCCCGCGGCGAGGGTGCCCCGCAGGCCGAGGGGGCCGGTGATGCGCCGTTTCAGCTCGGTGGCGTAGGAGTGGCCGGTGACGTTCTCGATCAGCAGCAGCGCCACGGTGTAGTTGGTGTTGGAGTAGCTCCATCGCGTCCCGGGTTCGAATCGTGGCTTCTTGGACAGCGCCAGACGTGCCAGTTCCTCGGGCTCGTAGCTCTTGAACCGGTTGGGGACCCATTCGTCGCCGTTGGCGGGGATCCCCGGTTCGTCCATCGTCCCGTCGGGGTTGTACTCGCCGGTGTAGTTGAAGATCCCGCTGGTGTGCCGCAGCAGCATCCGTACGGTGATCCGCTCGTCCAGCCCGTAGCCGGGCAGGTAGTCGGCGGCGGGGCGGTCCAGCTCGATCCTGCCCTCGGCCGCCAGTTGCAGCACCATGGTCGCGGTGAAGGTCTTGGTGATGCTGCCCGCCCAGAAGCTCCCGTCGGTCGGGGGCTTGGCGGCCGATCCCAGCTTGCGCACCCCGGCGCCGGCGGCCCAGTCGCCCTGCTGATCGCGCACGCGTAGCTGGATCCCGGTGAAGCCGGCGTCGACGAAGGCGTTCATCGCCTTGCGCAGCTCCGGGCGATCCTGCGCGGTGGAGGAGGTGGCCATGGCGGGGGTGGCGGCCCCCGTCAGCACCGCCGTTGCGAGCGCCGCGACGGCCATGCGCCGGCTGATCGTCGTGTTCATGATGTCCTCGTCTCTGGGGGCTTGGTCGCTGTTGTCAGTTCGCGGGCCGGGCGTCGCCGAACACCGCATCGATGAGCCGCTGTGTGGCCTGCTGGAACGCCGCCGCCTTGGACAGGGCGGCGTCGTCCACGTAGGTCACGGAGGCCGTCATCGTCTTGGTGCCGTCGGGCGTGCTGTACATCAGGGCCGCGGAGCCGGCCATGCCGCCGTTGTGGTGGTAGACGGTGCCGCCGTTCTCGCCCAGGTCCTGCTCGAAGATCCCCAGGCCGTAGCCGATCTTCGGGTCGGGCTTGCGCATCTCGGTCAGCAGTTCGGCGGGCAGCAGCCGGCCGCCGTTCAGGGCGGAGAAGAACGTGTGCAGGTCCTGGGTGGTGGAGATCATGTCGCCGCCGGCGGAGATCCAGGAGGGATTCTGGCTGGTGACGTCCACCGTGTGCTCCTGGCCGCCGTCCTCGTACCGGTAGTAGCTGTGGGCGTGCGGTCCGGTGATCTCGGTCGAGGTGCCCGGCGCCTCGGTGCCCGTCAGCCCCAGCGGGCCCAGGATCAGCCGCCGCAGTTCCTCGGCGAACGAGCGGCCCGTGACCCGCTCGATCAGTAGCCTGGCCAGCACGTAGTTGGTGTTGGAGTAGCTCCAGTCGGCGCCCGGCTCGAAGCGGGCCGGCTTGGACAGCGCCAGCTGGACCAGTTCCTCGGGCTGGTAGGTGTGGAACCGGCCGTCCACCCATTCCTTGCCCGACCACGGGATTCCCGGCGCGAACGTGCCGTCCTCGTAGTACTCGCCGGTGTGGTTGAAGATCCCGCTGGTGTGCTGGAGCAGCATCCGTACGGTGATCCGCCCGTCCAGCGCGAACTCGGGCAGGTAGCCGTCCACCGGGCTGTCCAGCCCGATCCTGCCCTCGGCCACGAGCTGCAGCACCACGGTCGCGACGAACGTCTTGGTGGAGCTGCCGACCCGGAACCGTCCGTCCGCCGACGGCTTCTCCGACGAGCCCAGCTCGCGCACCCCGGCGGTGCCGACCCACTCGCCGCGCTCGTCGTTCACCCGCAGTTGCATTCCGGTGGCCACCCCGGAGTCGACGTACGCCTGCATGGCCTTGTGCAGTTCCGGGCGATCCTGCGTGGCGACGGTGCTCGCCGCGCGCACCTCGGGCGTGGCCGGAGCGGCGTCGAGGGCTGCGCTGATCTTGCGGGCCATCTCGGTCATGGTGGGGCTGGGCCTCCCGTGGGTGGCCGCTTCGACGGCGACCAGGACGGTGCGGCGGAAGTTGTCGGCCTCGGCCGGGGCCGACTTCGCGAGCAGGCTCATGGAGGCGTTCAGGGCAGGCAGCACCTGGTCGGCGAGTTCGGCCACGGTCCTGCCGTACTTCACGCCCTTGGGCGCCTTGGCCAGCACGTGCCCGACCAGGCCGGTCGCGGACGTCAGGGCGACGGAGCCCTCGGCCGCGGCCTTGTGGGCCGAGCCGGCGGCACCGGCGGCGGACATCAGCGAGACGGCGCCCCAGGCGGCGGTGCGCAGGGTGAGCTGGTCCTGGTCGGTGAGGGCGAGGGACATGGCGGTGCTCCTTCAGGCTGCTTCTGGCTTGCCGGTGACGAGGTCCGTTGGCGACGACAGGAACGCTACGGCTGTTGCCATAGCTTTGGCAAGTAGTTGCCAAGACGAATTGCCAAAGCGGTAAGGCGGTGGCATCTCCGTCAGGCAAGAACTTGTCCGAAGGAAGGCAAGTGAGCTAGCCTCTGGCGTGACCCTCCGGACGTCGGACGACGTCAACCGCTACCCGGGAGTTCGGACATGCTCGAACAACCACTCTTCGGCCGCCGACTGAGGCAACTGAGGACCGAACGCGGCCTGACGCTCGCAGCCCTCGCGGGCGAGGGCATGTCCACCGGATACCTGTCCCGGCTGGAATCAGGGGCGCGTCAGCCCACCGAACGGGCCATCACGCACCTGGCCACCCAACTCGGCATCAGCCCTGCCGTACTCACCCAGTCCACCGCCACCTCCCTGGCCGAGAGCCTGACCCTGGCCACCGGCCTGAGCCAGGACGAAGGCGGCCAGACCCTCAGCAACGCCCTGAAAACCTCCCGCGGGGAGGACCCCCTGCTGCGCTGGCAGGCCCTCTGGCAGGTCGCCGAATGGCGTCAGTGGCGTCAGGAGTACGCCGAGCAGCGCACATGCCTCGACGAGCTGGTGGCGCTCAGCGCGCAGATCGGGCTGCCCGAACTGCAGTCCAGAGTGCTGGCCGCACTGTCGCGCTGCATGCGCAGCACCGGAGAGATCGTCGGCGCCGTCGATGCCGCGACACACGCCTACGAGCTGGCCGAACGCGAAGCGCTGCCCGCCCGCGTACGGGCCTCCACGCTGCTGGCCCTGGTGTCGGCGCTGGCGGAGGCCGGGCGACTTCCCGACGCCGCCCGGCATGCCGACGAACTGCTCACGCTGGCGGACCAGGTCTCGGGAGCGCTGCGGGCCCAAGCCGTGTGGACGGTCGCCAACATCCGGGTCCGCCAGGGCGACCTCGACACCGGCGCGCAGCTGATGAACCAGGCCATCGACGGCTTCGACGGCCGTGACGACCTGACGCTCTGGACGCGCCTGCGTCTCGGCGCGGCCCGGCTCGACCTCAGGGCCGATCCGCCTAGAACGGAGTCCGCCCGGCGGCGTGTCACCGAAGTCCAGGCCGCGATGCCGTTCGCGGGCGTCCCCGCCATCGAGCAGCAACTGCTGGCCGTGCGCGCCCGGATCGCCGTCCTCGCCGGCGACCTCGACGAGGCCCGCACGGTCCTGGACCGGCTGACCGGCTTCGACGACCTGCTCACCTACCAGGAGCGGATGCGGCTCGACGTCCTGCGCAACCGCGTCCTGCTCCTGGAGGGCGAGCAGGACACGGCGCTCGCCGGGCTGCGCAAGCTCGCCGAGCAGGCCCAGCAGAGCGGCAACATGGACCTGGCCGCGGACATCTGGCGACTCGTCGCCGAATCCCTGACCAAGTAGGACACTGTTCCAACCCGGCCGGCGGCGAGCCGCCACTCAGTTGATCAGTGGGTACGGTGGCGCTGGTCGCGATTCGACGACTGCGATGCCCAGCCACCCCCGGCAGCGCAGGCCGCAGTGTTGGTCCGGCCTCCCGCCGCTGCCCGGGAAGCTCGCCCCGACGTACCGGGATCAGCTGGAGGCCAGGGCTACGTGCGAGGGGCAATGTCGGGCTGCCAAGGTGTCGGCTCCTCGCCGCAGTTTGGAGGAGACGAGGTTGTTTCGCTCTTGTCAGCTTCCGCGACAATCATCACATGATCGATCACTACCGCAATCTTTTCAGCCAACAGCAGTACTTTGAGGAGGCCCTCTGCTGGACCGTCGTGCAACCCCTCCGCGATGAGATCACGGTGGACGATCTCCTGTGGCGGCTGAACGGAGGCCGTGATCCCGAGGAACGCATCATGGAGTACCCCAGAGAGGAGGCCGGGGAGGAGGGCATGCCCGTGCTCTTCGTCTACCAGGGCGAAGGAGCCTGGGGTTTCCTCGAGTTCTCCCAGGGTTTCGCCACGCCCGATCACATCCTCACTGAACTCAGCAAGGAATCACGCGTGTGGATGACGACCTGGCACTTCAACGGGGGATACACGATCCTCTATGCGGCCGACGGCAAGGTCCGGGCACAGATGCGCGACTTCATCTTCGACGAGCACACGGTCCAAGAGGGGGATCAGAGCATCCTGGCCGAGTTCCGCTCCATGCTCGACAGCCTGGACTCGGAGGACTATCGGGGCAAGCGCAGCGCGGCGTTGGCCTTCATCGAGGCGTCCACTGGCATGGGTATCGAAAGCGAGTGGCTGGATGTGGAAGAAGCGTCCGTCGTCATTCTCGACAACTGGAACGAGGCCTGAAGCGCAGGCTCGACTCCAGCGCTGGTGAGCGTGGAGCCCATCCTCCGGCAGGGGTACTTCGGTTCCGGCGTGATCAGGTGGCGAAGAGGTTAAACGACCGCCCCAGAACCGCCTTTGCGGCCCTTTGGGCGCTGCAGATGGCCTACGGATTTCGGTATGAGGTAGCAGGTCATGGCGGCCAGCACCCACGCGACTCCCAGGGCTATACCAATCCATGAGATCACCAGCGGTGTCAGGAAGGATGCGTTCGCTTCCGACGGCTCGACCACCCTCGCCCGCATCCACTTTTCCTGTACCCCCCACTGCATGAGGATGCTGGGAAGGAGGATCGCTAGCCCGATCCCCATCAACACCCGACTACATGCCCTTAAAATCACTTGCTCCCCGTTCCGGTCAAGAGTCGCATCAGAGTAAGCGCTCCCAATGCGTGATCGATAGTAGGGCGATTGCGGGGTTGGGTGCTATGAGCGCCAAATTCATCCTCCTTTGGCTGAGGGAGTCCGTGGGGCGCTCGGGGCAGGACATGTAGGGCGATCCAGCGTCCTGAACTTTCGGAGAGGCATAAAAGGGTGGGCGATGAACGCTTTTCGATGGGAGCCCAACGATTGCCGCTCTCAATGTCCAGTTTCCGGCTCGCAATGGTCAGCAGGTGTGCCATCTCGCGATTCGCGCCGGATCCTGGACCCGTTCATCCAGCCTCCGGCCTTGCTCCCTGGAGCAACTGGCCTCGGCATGAGGTGGCAGTCGGCACGCATCTGCGGGGGCTGTGTTCGTGGCCGGCCGACGCCCTCCCCGCCTCCGAGCGCGGCTGTCGACGTTGGCCCCCTCGCCGAGTGCGGTCAGCTGAAGATCAGCCCGGCCCGCACTGGGCCGGTTGGGCTCCGCACCACCTGCGGCATCGGGCGCCGCCTGGCGCAGCACGGTCCGTACGACCGGCAGCTGGCAACTGGCACGAAAAGTGCGATGCATCGAAACACAGGACTGGTCGGGCAGGGCCGCGCTATCGGGGGCTGCGTACGGAGAATTCGTTGCCATCCGGGTCGAACATCAGGATCTGGCTGCCATCGCCCTCGCTGGCACGCGTCGCCCCGAGCGAGAGCAGGCGATCGACCTCCGCCTCCCAGTCGGCGTCGGCGGGCGTCGCGAGCTCGAAGCACAACCTGTTCGTGCCCGTCTTCGGCGCCACCGGAGGACCACCCCACGTGATCTTCGTACCGCCGTTCGGCGACTGGATCGCGGTCTCCTGGTCCTGGTCCCAGACCAGTGGCCACCGCAGCGCCTCGCTCCAGAAGTAGCCGACCTCCTGGGTGCCGTCGCAGGCTAGCGCACCGATGACGCCGGTGTCGGCGAGGAACTTGTTGCCCGCCTCGATGACGCAGAACTCGTTGCCCTCCGGGTCGGCGAGCACCACGTGTCCCTCTTCCGGGAGTTGGCCCACGTCGATGTGCTTCCCGCCGAGTCTCAGCGCTCTGGCCACCGTCTGCTGCTGATCGTCCGGGGAGGTGCTCGTCAGGTCGAAGTGCGCCCGGTTCTGGCCGATCTTCGGTTCCAGGCTCGGCAGGAAACGGACGCGGAAGCCGGCAGGGTCGGGCGGCAGGATCGCGACGTCGTCGTCAGGGCCGTCGGCCATCTCCCAGCCCAGAACCCCCGACCAGAACCGCGCCAGGTCCGAGGGACGGATCGCATTGAAGCAGATCGCGAACAATTGACTCGTCATACCTCACGCATCCCCTATTCGCCATGCTTGATACAAGGCCGGCTCCGCCAGCACAGCCTAAAGGCCTCCACGCGACGCCGCACCTGAGTTTCGCGGCAGGCGGTCCGGACGGGGGACGCGACCGGTACACCGCTTGCTCCCGCGAGCGGCTATGACAGCGAGGACGCGGAGGCGAGGGGGGACATCACCGCGGCCTGCCTCGCCGTGGTGGAGGTGGAAAGCGGCGTTCGCCTGGACGGAGCCCTGATGGACCCCCTGCTCGGCACTGCCGGTCCCTCTGTGACACAGCTCGCCGCCGTGATCGCCACCCCCTGCGGGGTGACGATGGCGGCGATCATTCTGGGACGGGCTGATTGCGAAATTCATGCGGGATCAGCAGCCTCCGGGCGAACAGTTCTCGTCGTCCACGCCGACGGAGTCGTCCGCGACGACAGCCGGATGGAGGCCTTCCAGGCAGACCACGGCGCCAGCCGACGAGGACCGCCTGCCCGGCTCCGACCGGGATGCCGGTGGTTTCCGGGCCGAGATCCGCAATGTCGTCGTACTGGTTGCCGCTGAACCCGCGCCAGGCGCCGTGCAGTGAAGCGTCGACAGCGAGAAACGGATCGCCGTTCGTCCATGGCCGGCCCAGATGCGCCCACGGTTCTCGCATTGGCCCATTGTGGATGCAGGTTCAGCGAGAGCTGCACGGAGAGGGCGTTCCCCGTTGCCGTGAAGGGCGCCTGCTGACATACGTGCGGGAAATGATCTAGGCTGGGCGCCCTTTACTGCGATCAGATGGCGGCTGTCTTGCTTCCGTTATCGGCGATTCCCTCGCGCTGGGGAGTGCCTTTGTTGGCGTTGGCGGCTTTGGCCGCTCCCGCTCTGCGTACCCTGCAGCGGCGCCTTTCTGGCGGGCCGAGCCACTCGGCGCGCGGTTATGCCTGCCCCTTGAGTGCCGAGCCGTGGAAACCCGGGAAGTTCGATTGGCTGATCGTGATCAACTGGGGGACCGTCTCCGCGGAGTTGTCCGGCTGGCCCACCGGGGTGATGGCGCTGGGGCTGTGTGCGACTCTCGCCCTTCGTGGCGGGTGGGGGCGTTCGCCGCATGGGTGACGGTTGCGCTGTTCGTGGTCTTCGCCGGGGTGTTCAGCCTTCCCTACGCTGTTCGGGTCATCATGGACGGTTGCCGGGACACGCTTGAGTTCGGCGGCTTGGACATCGTCAGGTTCGGGCCGATGCTGCACTATTCGGCGGGCGCGGTGCTGGTCACGTTCCTGGCGCTGGTCCGGCGTGCGGAGACGGGCGGCGGCGTCCGGTTTCCTGATCGGCAGATCGACGTCCGCTACGTCGAGGAAGCGCGCAGCGTCGCGGCGACGGACGTCGCGTGGTCGCGGTCGGCCATGAGCTGACCCTGGTGAACCAGCAGGTAGTGGGTGTTGTAGGCGGCCATCCTGGGGTCGGGGGACAGCGCGTGGCGTGCCGACGAGGACGCCTGCCAGCGCGGCCGGATCGCCTCCCGCTCCGCTTCGCCCGGACGGCGATGCCACCGGCAACTCGGGCAGGCCGGCATGCCGGTCGCGTTGTCGAGGGCGAAGATGTTGCGCCTCTCGGCCGGGAAGCGGTGCGGGTTCGCGGACGGGCCGGTCATCCACTCGCCGGTGGCCTCGTCGATCGGATGGCCGGTCAGCTCCGATTCGTGATGGCGGATGAGCTCGGCGAGCGGGGAGTCGTGCTCGACCGGCCCCGTCTCGCCCCGTTCGGCCGACGCCAGCGCGGCGGCCAGCACCGGGTGGTCGGCCACGCCGGCCAGCGCACACTGGCGGCGGGCCTCGGCGATCGCGGCCCGGCGCTGGAGGCCGGGGGAGGCGTGGTCGATGGCCTCGGCGAGCTTCCGGTCGAAGGCGCGGAGGGCGTGCGTGGCGAGCGGGTCACCTCGCGGAGGATCGTTCGGAGCGTGGTCGGTGATGACACCGCCCAGCAGGGGCGCGTCCAGCAGTTCGGGGGTGAACAGCACGCCTGAGATTCGGCTGGCCAGGGCGAGGGCCGCGGGAACGCGGCCGGAGAGGTACTGGAACTCGTCCGCCGGTTCGGGGTCGAGGCCCAGC
Organism: Nonomuraea sp. NPDC001636; assembly: GCF_040298265.1. Taxonomy (NCBI): domain Bacteria; kingdom Bacillati; phylum Actinomycetota; class Actinomycetes; order Streptosporangiales; family Streptosporangiaceae; genus Nonomuraea; species Nonomuraea sp. NPDC001636. The sequence continues at coordinate 260,154 of NZ_JBEOZT010000010.1, read as the reverse complement.
TCGCGCATGTCCTCGTTCAGCGCGTCGGGGTGGCTGCCCCAGCGTTCCTGGGGCGTCTGCGGGCGGAATGCCGTCCGGATCCGGCCGTCCGCGGCGTGTTCGAAGTCGTGCGATGCCGCGTGATTGTGGCGCATGACGGAGACGGCCTCGCCGCCGTCGCGGGTCAGCTCGCGCAGCGTCTCGCGGCGGGTGCCTTCCCAGCCGTCGTATTCGAAGGCGACGGTCCAGTCGCCGGCCCGGGTGACCAGCACCATGTCGCAGCAGCCGTCGTTCACCATCGTGCGCTCGGCGACCTCCTCGTCGTCCACGACATGGATGTTGGCGTCGACGACGCCGAACCGCCGGAGGGTCTCGCGCTCGTCCAGGCCGCGGACGAAGGTGACGGTGTAGATCTCCAGATGCCAGTCGGCTTCCCATGCGTAATCCGCAGTCGTGATCCTGCGCACCGGCTTCTCCCTCCTGCGCGGTCACGGGGAGTGTGGCAGGCGGATCCGACATTCCCGCGGGGATCACCGGCGGGCGGTGCGCCGCACTTCGTGGTGCGGTTGACCGACGTGAAGATCGAGGAGGGGGACGGGCGGCGGTCGGCGGCGTTCTCGGCGCGGTCAACCTGCCATGAGGTGATCGGTCGAACCGGTGAGGGCCGGTCGGGCGTAGTGGGCGCGGGACAGGTGTACGCCGGTGGCGCGGGAGGCGAGGGCCAGAGCACCGGGGACGGGGTCTTCGTGGTATCCGTCCCCGTCGTCGTACAGGCCCAGTTCGCGGACATCCGCGAGCAGCCGGTCGGGATCGTCGCCCTCCCGGTAGCGGTAGCCGTACAGGCCGAACGTGGTGATCAGGCGGTCGTTCACCCTGTAGGTGAAGTCCGAGTCCTCCACATTGGCGAACACCGTGGCCACGGCCGTACCCAATGACAAGGGCTCGGCCAGGTTGCCGACGTACTTGGTGGCCCATCCCGTGTCGGCGAGGACGGTTCCGCCCCGAGCGGCGTAGGCGGCGACGTTGAAGTCGCCGCGGGTGCCTGGGGTGACCTTGATCCGTCGCAGCGCGTCGGCGGGGGACAGGTCACGGACGAACGTGATGCACAAGACGGTCGTGCCGACACCGTCGGTCCACCGGTCGCTCAACCAGACGTAGTCCGCCGAGGTCGCCCCGCCCATGCGCACTCCTGGATCGTTTCGGGTGGCCGCCAGCCTAGACCGGACCGCGAATCCGCCGCTCGATCAGCCGGACCGGTATTCGCCACGACAACCGATGACAGTGATTCGCAAGGACGTCGCAGTGCAATATGGGTCATCTCGTCGGGCTCAAACGGAGTGTCGGTGCAGGCAAATACGAAGTGTCCGGACTGCGGGGTGACGTTGTCCGGGGCCGGGCCTCAGGAGCCGGTCTCCAGATGCCCGGGGTGTGCGCTGCCTCTGCAGGGGCCCGTCGCGCATGAGCTCTGGCAGGTGGACCAGGCTCTCGCCAGGTTGGGGGACCAGCTCGCCGGGCTGCAGGCCCGCCGTACGGAACTGCTCGGCGCCTTACGTGCCGAAGCGGCGAGCGCCGGTGCGGCGAGTGCCGGTGCGGCGAGTCCCTCAGAGGCGAGCGCGGGCGCCACGGGTCAGCCAGAGGCAGGCGCGGGCGCGGCGAGGCAGGGTTTCGCGGGGGCGGCGCCTCCCCACGCGGGCGCGGTGCCGCCGTATCCAGGTGCGGTGTCTCCCCACGCGGGCGCGGTGCCGCCGCACCCAGGTGCGGTGTCTCCACACGCGGGTGCCTTGCCGTCGTATCCAGGGCCGGTGCCTCCCTACGCGGGGGCGGTGCCGCCGTATTCAGGGGTGACGGCCGGATCCGGGATTGCGGGCCCCGGCGCAGCGGGGGCGGAGGTCTCCGCGGGCACTGCGAAGAACGTCCTGCTCATCCTCGGGGGTCTGCTGCTGACGGTGGCGGCGGCGGTGTTCACCGTGGTGAGCTGGGGTCAGCTGGGCATAGGCGGGCGCGCGGCCGTGCTGGCCGCGTTCACCGCGCTGGTGATGCTGGCGCCGGTCGTGCTGATCCGGCGCAGGCTCACCGCGACGGCTGAGACCATGGCCGGGTTCGCGGTCGCGTTGCTGCTGCTCGACGGCTACGCGGCCAGGCGGGTGGGGCTCCTCGGGGTGGACTCCCTCGACGTGTTGCAGTACACGGCGGGCGTGTTCGGGCTCACCGCGCTGATCCTGGTGGCCTATGCCCGGGTCACCCGGCTTCGCGGGCCTGCTCCCGTCGCCGTGGTGCTGGCGCAGCCGGTCCTGGCGCTGCTGGCCGGAGAGTGGCCGGTGACCTGGCTGGTGGCCATGCTGGTGGCGACGGCGGCGCTGGACGTCGCCCTGGTCCGCCGCGGCCGGGGAGCGGTGCGGGTGACGGCCGCCTCGACCGGCAGCGGGGTCGCGCTCCTCGCTCTGCTGATCGGCGTGCCGTACGCGCTGGGATCGCCTTCCGTCGGTCAGGCGCTGGTCAGGTCGGTGCCGCTGGTCGCCTTGGTGCTGCTCGGCGGGTGGGTGACATGGCTGCTGGCCAGGCGGGGCGACGCCGAGAGGGAGGTCTGGGGCTCCGCGGTCGCCGTCGGGACCGCGCTCACGCTGATCGCCGTTCCGGCGGCGCTGGTGCAACCGATGCTGGACGGTCCGGGCATGGACTGGCGTCCCCTGGCCTACCTCGTCCCGGCGCTCGGGGTGGTGCTCGCCGCCTACCGGTTGCCCTGGCGGCGGGTACGGGCGGCGGTCATGGGCACCGGCGGGCTGGTGGCGCTGCTGACCATGCTGACGGTACTGCCTCGGCTGGTGGTCACTTTGGCGGCGCCGTTCGCCTGGCTGGACGTCCTCTGGACGGGCGCCTGGAACGGGCGGGAGTGGCCGCCCTTCGAGATGGCGTCGCCGGTGGACGTGGTGGTCCTGGCCGTGCCGGCGTCCGCCCTCCTGGCGGCGGCCGGGCGCGGCAGCGGGTGGCGGCCGATGAAGGCGAGGGCGGCCGGACGGGGAGCGACGGAGGCGGTGGCCGGGCGCGAGGCGACGGCGGTGGCCGGGCGAGGTCGCGGTGGGTGGTCGGTCAAGGTGGGGGCGGTCGGGGCGCTGGTGGCCGGGGTGCTCGCGATCGCGGTCGCCCCCCAAGCCTTCGGGATGCCCTACCCGGTCGCGACGGCGGTGCAGGCGGCGTCGGCCGTCGCACTCGCGTTGGCCGCCACCCGTGGCCGGACGCCCTGGTGGGCGGTGGCCTGCGCGCTCGTCGCCGCTCCCGCTTCCCTACGGGCGGCGGCGTACGCGTTCGGCAGCGAGCCGGCGACGCTGATCGTGCTGCCGATCCTGGCGGCCGCGGCCGCCGCGACGGCGCTGTCGGCCAGGCTGAAGGAGCTCCGGCTCTGGGGAGTCGGCTTCGCCGCCCTGTTCCTGGGCCTGGAGGCGGTGGCGGCGGGGCTCGCGCTGGGTGTGCGCGTCCTGGTCGCGGCGAGCATGGGGTTCGCCGTGGCCGGGGTGCTGGCGCTGCTCATGTCGCTGTGGGCGGGAACGGCCGGCCGGACCGGCGGGACCGGCCTCAGGTACGCCGGCGCCCTCCTGCTGCTGCTGGCGTCGTGGCTGCGGCTGGGCGCGGACGAGGTCACCGTCGTCGAGGCGTACACCGTGCCGTGCTCGCTGGTGCTGCTGGGATCCGGCTGGTGGCGGCGGCGCGGCGCGGCGGTCTCGTCGTGGGCCGCCTACGGGGCTGGCCTCTCCTGCACGATGCTGCCCAGCCTGGTGGCGGTGTACTCGGACGCCGAATGGCGGCGGTCGCTGGTGCTCGGCGTGCTGGCGCTGGCGGTGCTGCTCGCCGGGGTCCGGTTCAAGCTCCAGGCGCCCACGTCGATCGGGGCGGTCGTGGTCGCCGGGGTCGTGGTGCGGGAACTGGCTCCGTACGTGTCGGAGATGTTCCTCGAGGTGCCGCGCTGGGTGCCGATCGCCGTGGGCGGCCTGCTGCTCGTGGTGGTCGGGGCGACGTACGAGGCCCGCATGCGCGACCTGCGCCGGCTGCGCGACACCCTCGCGACGATGGGCTGAGGCCGCGAGTCCGACGAGGGGCGGCGGCGTCCTGCCGGATGTCAGCGGCCGTGTCAGGGCGGTGACGGCGCGGTATCAGAGCGGTCCGCGATGGTTGACCCATGAACGGTTCGGCGATGCGGCCCCAGGGCCGCGAACCGGGCCAAGTGCCCGTCCCTCCAGGGGCGGGCGTCGGAGACCACCACTCGCAGGAGAGCATCATGCAGCAGTTCACCACCCCCGCCCCCGTCCGCGTCGTCCTCGACATCCCCGCGGGACGCGTGCAGTTCGTGGCGGACGACCGGAGCGACACCACGGTCGAGGTCCGGCCCGCGAACGCCTCGAAGAGCCGCGACGTGCAGGCGGCGGAGCAGACCACGGTCGACTACGCCGACGGCGTCCTGCGGATCGCGAGCGCGGCGAAGAACCAGTACCTCGGCCCGTCCGGGTCGATCGAGGTGACGGTCCAGCTGCCCGCCGGCTCCCGCGTCGAGGCCAAGGCGGCCAGCGCCGAGCTGCGGACCACCGGACGTCTCGGCGACGTCGCCTTCGAAGGCGCGTACAGCCGGATCGAGATCGAGGACGCCGCGAGCCTCCGCCTCACGGCGGTCGACGGCGACGTCGAGGTCGGCCGGCTGGGCGGGCCCGCGGAGATCAGCACCGCACGCGGGGACATCCGGATCGCCGAGGCCGCGGGCGGCAAGGTCGTGCTCCGCACCCAGTCCGGCGACATCTCGATCGCCGCCGCCACCGGCGTCTCGGCGGCCCTGGACGCCGGCACCAGCCACGGCCGCGTCACCAATGCACTCAAGAACGACGGCACCGTCGAGCTCGACATCCACGCCACCACCTCCAACGGCGACATCACCGCCCGCAGCCTGTGACCCGCGGCTTCCGACGGGAGGGCGGGCCAACTCGCCGGAACCGCCCTCAGGAAGAAGTCGCAGGCCAGAGCGCTCATGTGGCGGGACTGTGAAACTGTCGGCCCAGCCTGCGCAAGCTCGGGACCTTGCGCCGGCCGCCGGTTTCAACAGCAGGTCAGAGGCCCTTCGGGGCCTCTTCTGCGTTGCAGGGGGGGCGGGCTCAGGAGTCGCGTCGCAGTGAGGACAGGCCCCACAGTTCGGCGATCCGTCCGTCGCGCACCCGCAACATCTCCAGCATGGTCGGTGGCTCCCGGTCGGGAATGCCGTGCACGCTCGTGCGGACGGCGACCGTGTCCCCCTCGACGATCAGGTCCTCGACGACCACCTGGACGTCGGGGAACGCCTCGTGGAACCGCTGCCACGCCTGGGAGACGCTGTCGGGGCCGGTCGTGCCCAGGGGGTGGCTGTGGAAGTCCGCCGCGAAGATCTCCGTCGTGGCGGCGTGGTCGCGGGCGTTGAAGGCGGCGTACATGCGGTGGGCCGCGGCGCGCGCGTCCTCGGTCATCGGCTCTCCTGTTCGGTCATGTTCGCGCGTACGCGGCGCAGGGCGTCCAGGACGAGGTCCCGCTGGTGCGGCGGGACGCCGTCGAGGAGCCGCTCCTGGTACGCCTGGTGCGCGCGGTCGAGGTCGGCGGCGCATCGTTCGCCGGCGGGGGTGAGCGCGGACAGGGTGTAGCGGTTGTCCGCCGGGTCCAGACGGCGGCCGACCAGCCCCTCGGCCTCGAACTCCTTGACCAGCCGGGTGACGCTCGCGCCGTCGATGCCGAGCGTCCGGCGCAGCTCGCTGTGGCTCGTCTCGCCGTCGCGCCGCAGGCGGATGAGCAGTTGGACCCGGTGGGGGCTCATGCCCACGTGCCGGGCGAACGCCTGCCGGAGCTCGGTGCAGGCGCCTCCCAGCTCACGGAAGAACGTGTCCTCAGCGGTCTCTTCGTGCACCATCTTTTTATATCGGCAACTCTTGATGTCATCAAGAGTCAGCGGAAGATCGTGTGGCACACCCGCGCCCGCAACCCCTCGAACCTGGCGCACGGCGAGTGGTGGTGCCTACGCCTCTTCGCGTGCTGCTGCTTCCTCGCGGTGTGCTTCGCCGTGTGCCTCGCGGTGTGCTTCGCCGCGGTCTTCGGCCGCGTGACCGGGTGGGGCGGTTGGGCGGCCGGCGGCCGGGCAGGCATGGACGAGGCCGCCTGCGGGACGGCCGCCTTCAGGACGCCCGCCGGCCCGCGCCCCTGAGCTTCCTCCTGCAGCCCACGACTGACCGTGAACCCGACGAACACGCCCGTCCCGAGCGAGAGGGCGACCGCGACGACGACGAAGACGTGGCCGAAACGCCTCCGAGGGGCGAGCGGCGATCCCCGGAAGAGCGCGGACGGCGGAAGGACGCCCTTGCCGCGTGCCGCGGACCGGGACGGTGCCGGACGGATGAACACGGAAGATGGCAGGTCGTTCATGGTCGCCTCCGAGATCACGCTCAGACGGTTGCCGTCTGGCCCGTATGACGCTCGGCGCAAGCACTCCGGTTCGGGAGTTGGCGGATCCTTGGGCAGGTCGCGCCCAGGTCCTGACACTTGCGTTCGCCTGGGCCCGGGGGCAGGCGGGGCTAAACACGCCCTGATGGGTCGGCTTGGATTCGCGCCTGCACACCAACTCCCTGTCCCGTTTTTCGCCAATTGGGTGCTTTGTCGGTTTTCCGGGTAGGTCAAGCCGCGGCGAGCAGGCGTCGGCGTGTTCGGGGTCTGTCCGCGCGCACTGGACCGCGCACTGGATCGCGCACTGGACTCCAGTGCGGGTCGAGATGGTGAGCGAGCGGAAGGAGAGCTGACCATGTCGAGCAGATTGCAGATGGCCTTTGCCGTACTCGCCGGGTACTACCTCGGCAGGCGCCACAAGTTGCGCACGGCCGCGGCACTGGCGGCGGCCGGGCTGGCGGGACGCGCCAGCTGCGGCCAGGGTGGGGCCGGCGGCCTGCTGGCGCAGGGCGTCAAGACCCTCGGCTCCAATCCCGAGATTCAGCGGATGACCGGCCGCCTTCGCGGCGAACTCATGGAAGTCGGCAAGGCGGCGGTGATCTCCGCGGCCACCAAGCAGATCGACTCCCTGACCCACAAGCTCCAGGAGCGTGGGGAGAAGTCCGGGACCGCGCAGGAAGAGGAAGCCGAGCCGCAACCCGCGAAGCGGCAGGCACCCAGGGACGAGGAAGCCGACTACGACGAGGAGGACTACGACGAACGCGACCGCTACCAGGAGGACGACGAAGAGGAACCCGAGGCACCGGAGCAGGCCAGACGCGGGCCCGAGGGGCGTGAGGGCCACGAGGGTCACAGAGGGCAGCGGCGGACACGTCCTGTCCGGCGGGTCGGCCAGTCACGGAGGTGAGTGCGGTGGCTGATGCAGCGAAGAGGACGGCGACCGGACGCGGCGGGGAAGCCCTGGGCAAGGCCGCCGGAACGGCCCGTCGAGCCGGTCAGGCCGCGACGGGCACGGCCGAGGACGTCACCGGAAAAGCAGGGGACGTGACCAGTAAGGCAGGGGACGTCACCGGCAAGGCAGGGGACGTGACCGGGAAGGCCGGGGACGTGACCGGGAAGGCCGGGGACGTCGCGGGGAAGGCCGCGGAGGCCGGCCAGGGCGTCGCCGACAGCCTGCCGATGGACCGGCTCGTGCAGTCCGCGCAGGGCCTCCTGCAGGCGGCGGGCACGCGGGTGTTGTCCTCCGCCGGGGACAAGCTCGACGGACTGACCGGCCGGCTCTCCGATTACGTCGAACACGGCGGAAAGGGCTTGATCAGCGCGGTCACGGGCTCGGACAAGCCCGGCTTCATGAGCGGAGCGCTGAAAGGCGGCCTCACGGGAGGTCTGAAGGGAGGCATCAAGGGGGGCCTCAAGGGCGGCCTCAAAGGCATCTGGCAGAAGATCACCGGCCGTGGCGGCGGGAAAGCCGGCCACGCCAAGATCACCAACATCGTCGAGTCGATCGACGTCGGCGCGCCCCGGCGCCTGGTGTACGACCAGTGGACCCAGTTCCAGGACTTCCCGACCTTCATGAAGAAGGTCGAGACCATCAACCAGGAGTCCGACGAGGAGCTGTCCTGGAAGGCCCAGGTCTTCTGGTCGCATCGGACCTGGAAGGCGCACATCATCGAGCAGATCCCCGACCAGCGGATCATCTGGCGGTCGGAGGGAGCGAAGGGGTACGTCGACGGAGCGGTGACCTTCCACGAGGTCTCGCCTGACCTGACCCGGGTCCTGGTCGTGCTGGAGTACCACCCGCAGGGCCTGTTCGAGCGCACCGGCAACCTGTGGCGCGCCCAGGGCCGGCGCGTACGCCTGGAGCTCAAGCACTTCAGACGGCACGTCATGGCGCACCTGCTGCTGAAGCCCGACGAGCTGGAGGGCTGGCGCGGCGAGATCCGCGACAGCCAGGTCGTCAAGGATCACGAGACCGCCGTCCGGGAGGAGCAGGAGCAGCGGGAAGCCGAGGAGCAGCAGCCCGAGGAGGGCGAGCGGGCGGAAGCGGAACAGCCCGAGGAGGAGCAGCCCGAGGAGGGCGAGCGGGCGGAAGCCGAAGAGCCCGAGGAGGAGTACGAGGAGGAGCCTGAGGAGGAGGAAGAGGAAGAAGAGGAGGAGCCCGAGGAAGAAGAAGGGGAGTTCGAGGAGGAAGAGGGAGAGTTCGAGGAGCCCGAAGAGGAAGAAGAAGGGGAAGAGGAGGAAGAAGAGGAAGAGGAGCGTCCCGCGGCTCCGGCCGTGGCGCGGCGTCGCGCAGGAGCGCCCACCCGCCGGTCCGCCGAGCAGGACCGCCCGGTACGCCGGCGTCGGATCCGAGCCGAGTAGCCACTCGTCAGGGCCTGTCGCCGAGGGCCCGGCCACCCAGAACCAGGGGGAACGACATGACCGTTCAGCCTGCCGGTCGCGGTACACCGGCCAGCAGCGGCACCGCGGGGACAAGTCTGGCGGACGTCATCGACACCATCCTCGACAAGGGCCTCGTCATCGACGCCTTCGTCCGGGTCTCGCTCGTCGGCATCGAGGTGCTGACGATCGACACCCGGATCGTCGTGGCCAGCGTGGACACGTACCTGCGCTTCGCGGAGGCGGCCAACCGCCTCGACCTGTCGGCCACCGAGAAGGGCCTGCCGGAGGTCGTCGAGGGCGTGACGGCGGCCAGGGCCGTCGGCCAGGCGAACCAGCCTGACGCCGGGGAGCTGGAGGCCGCCTCCGACGAGCCCGACGAGCTGCAGGAGCTCACGGGGGAGGTCGTGGACCGCGAGGAAGAGCCGCGCCGGGCGCGTCGTAGAGAGGATGACTGAGATGTCGCCACGCAGAGAGGCCGCGGAGGCCGCCGGGTCCGAGGACAGGGCGCAGCCGAGCATGAACGGCTACGCGTCCTACGTGTACGGGATCGTACCGATGGACGTCGAGGTGGAGCCCGGGACCGAGGGGGTGGGGGATCCCGGCGGGGAGGTGCGGCTGGTGCCGTTCGGCCAGATCGCCGCTCTGGTAAGCGACGTCGAGCCGGACCGCCCGCTCGGCCGCCCGCGCGACCTCCAGGCGCACCAGCGGCTGCTCGACCAGACCGCGGCGGAGGTGCCGGTGCTGCCGTTCCGGTTCGGGGCGGTGCTGACGGACTCCGAGGCCGTGGTGGAGGAGCTGCTGAAGCCGTACCACGACCAGTTCGCCGACGCCCTTCAGGAGGTGGAGGGCCGGACGCAGTACGTCGTCAACGGCCGGTACGACGAGCGCGCGATCCTCAGCGAGATCCTGCGCGAGAACGGCGAGGCCGCGAGCCTTCGCCAGCAGATCACCGGCCGCTCGGAGGACGCGACGCGCAACGAGCGCATGCGGCTCGGCGAGATCATCGAGGGCACGATCGCGGACAAGCGCGAGGCCGACACCGCGACGGTGGTGGACGAGCTCTCGGACGTCTGCGAACAGCTGGCCGTGCGCGAGCCCTCCCACGAACGGGACGCCGCGCACGTGGCCGCGCTGGTGGCGAACGACCGGCGGGCCGAGTTCGAACAGGCCGTGGACGAGCTGGCCCGCCGCTGGTCGGGACGCGTCGAGCTGCGGCTGCTGGGGCCGATGGCGCCGTACGACTTCGTCGGCACAAGCTGACCGTACGACTTCGTCAGCACGAGCCGACCGTACGACTTCGTCGGCACGAGCCGACCCGCGCCGGCACGGACGCGGGCGCCCGGGAGGAGTGAACATCCTTGGGACTGGGGACGTTGCTTTTTGGCTGGCCGCTCATGCCGCTCTACGCGGTCGTCAAGCTCGGCGAGCTCATGCGCGACCAGGTCGAGCGCGAGCTGCACGACCCGGCCGTGGTCCGGCGCCGCCTGGAGGCGGTGGAGCAGGCCAGGGCCGACGGCCGGATCTCCGCGGAGGAGGAGGACCGGGCGGTGGAGGAGATCTTGCGGGGGATGGTCGGCTGGTGAGGCGCTAGCGGGGGGCCGCACCAGGGGAGTACGGGGGTGATGTGGTGCCTGCCAGGCAGGAGACCGAGCACAAGCGCGTGCCGGGGACAAGGCATGCGGAAACCGGCGGCGAGGGGCCGCCTCGCACGCGTCCGGCGGACATGCCGGCCGCCGAGGTGGCCGGGGTCGGGTTGCGGATGATGACCGAGCTGACCGGCAAGGAGGCCGAGAGCGTCACGCGGGTCGAGCCGGCCGAGGACGGATGGCTGGTCGGCGTGGAGATCGTGGAGGACCGCCGGATCCCGTCCTCCGGTGACACCCTGGCCCTGTACGAGCTGGAGCTCGACATGTCGGGCGGCCTGCTGTCCTACCGACGGGTGCGCCGGTACAAGCGCGGCAGCGGCGACCTCGCCGAGGGCTCGCGGTGAGCGCCAACGTGCGGTCGAGCCCGTACATGCCAGGGGCGTCGTACCAGCCGGCCTCCGGCGGCCGCGAGTCGGCCAATCTCGGCGACATCCTGGAACGGGTGCTCGACCGGGGCGTGGTGATCGCCGGGGACATCCAGGTGAACCTGCTCGATATCGAGCTGCTGACGATCAAGCTGCGCCTGCTCATCGCCTCGGTCGACACGGCCCGCGAGATGGGCATCGACTGGTGGGAGCACGACCCGTGGCTCACCGGCGACACCCAGGAGCTGGCGAAGGAGAACCGCAAGCTGCGCCGCCGTCTGGCGGCCCTTGAGGAGATGGTGTCCGCCCGGGTGGTGGAAGGCGGCGCCGCGACCGGGCACGCGCCCGGCCACGTGCCTGAGGCGGTCGAGCGTGGCCACTGACCAGGGCGTCTACCTCTACGCGGTGACCCGCGACGAGGGCGAGGAGCCCGACGGCCTGACGGGGGTGGCCGGCGCGCCGGTGCGCCGTCTGACGCACCGGGGTCTGGCCGCGTTCCTCAGTACGGTCTCGCTGGCGGAGTTCGGCGAGGAGGCGCTGCGCCGCTCGATGGAGGACCTCGCCTGGCTGGAGGAGACCGCGCGCACCCATCACCGGGTGGTGGAGGCCGTCGCCGCCCTCCGGCCCACGGCGCCGGTGCGGCTGGTCACCGTCTACACGGGAGAGGCGCAGGTCCGGGAGCTTCTCGACGAGCGGCACGAGCAGTTCGACGCGGTGCTGGCGCGGGTGGCCGGCCGACGGGAGTGGGGCGTCAAGGCGTACGCCGTTCCCGGCGGGGCGGAGCCGGCAGCCGACCCGCAGGGCGCGACGCCGGGCGCGACACAGGGCGCGGCACAGGGCGCGACACAGGGCGCGACACAGGGCGCGACGCCGGGGGCGGCCTACCTGAACCGCCGCCGGGCCGCCCTGCGCAGCCGGGAGGCCGACTGGCGCCGGGCCGCCGAGCAGGCCCGAGCCGTGCACGAGGCGCTGATGGACGTCGCCGTCAGCGGCAGATGCCACCGCGCCCAGGACCCGCAGCTGTCCGGACGGCGGGAGCAGATGGTCCTCAACGGCGCCTACCTGGTGGACGACGCACGCGCCGCCGAGTTCGCGCGGGTGATCGAGGACGTCGCCGACCGGGGGGTCACCGTGGAGCTCGTCGGCCCGTGGGCGCCCTACTCCTTCGCCGCCCTCGACCAGGACGGTGAGGCGGCGTACGGTGACGCTTCCTGAGCCGAGAGGAGCCCGGCTCGCCGCCCAGGGCCGCCTGCCCGAGCAGCGGGTGGCGCTCGTCGACCTGCTCGACCGCCTGCTGGCGGGCGGAGCGGTAGTTACCGGCGACCTCGTGCTGTCCATCTCCGGCATCGACCTGGTACGGATCTCGCTGAGGGCCCTGCTGGTCAGCGTGCGCGAGGGCGACGCGGTCGAAGGAGGGATGCGACATGACGAGCCCGACTGACCGGCGGGCGGCCAGGCCCGGCGAGTGGCGGCTGGAGACGGACGCCGACTCGGTGCAGCACGACCTGAGCCGTCTGGTGCTGACGCTGGTCGAGCTGATCCGCCAGCTGGTGGAGCGCCAGTGCGTCCGGCGGATGGACAACGGCGACCTGACCGGGGAGCAGCTGGAGGCGGTGGGGCTGACCCTCATGCGGCTGGAGGAGGCCATGGCCGAGTTGTGCGACCGGTTCGGGCTGACGCCCGCCGACCTCAACCTCGACCTCGGCCCCCTCGGTACCCTGCTCCCGGCGGACTGACCGCCCCGGGCTTCTTGGGCACCCCGCGCGCCCGGCGGACTGACCGTCCGCTCACGCCGCCGAGCGCATCGTGAGCCGGGCAGGCAGGACGGTGGCCGCCAGGGCCAGCACGGCCGCCGCCCCGACCACCGCCGCGTACGTCCCCACCGGCACGTACGGCACCGCGGACCCGGTCATCCCCGCCCCGAACGCGGCCAGCGTCACCAGCGCGGCCCCGGTGCCCAGCACGACGGCGGTGACCACCGCGCCCAGCGTCTCCAGCCGCAGCATGAGCAGCACCTGCCGCCGCGTCGTGCCGGCCAGCCGCAGCGCGCGCATCTCACCCGAGCGGGCCGAGGTGGCCATGGCCAGCGTGTTCACCACGGCGATCGCGGTGAAGGCGATGATCAGGCCCAGCGCCACGAACGTGGCCTGCGGGTTCGACGCGCTCACCTCGGCGGCCCGCGCCCGGTCCAGCACCGAGGCCCCGGGCAGCGCCCCGGCCAGGGCGTCCACGCTCAGCCCCGGCGCCTTGACCAGCAGGGACGCCGCGGGGTCGTCCACGTGGCCCGCCACCAGGTCGTACGGCAACGTCAGGTCGCCGAAGCCCAGCCCGCGGGTGTACACCGCGCTGACCGTCACCGTCGCGGGGGTGCCGTCGCCCAGCGTCAGCTTCAGCGGGTCGCCCACCCCGACGCCCAGCCGCTCGGCGGCGGTCGAGCTGACGGCCACGTCCTTCATCGAGCCGGCGACGATGCCCAGGTCCATCGTGCGGTCGTCGTAGGTGACCGCCTGCGCGCCGTACTTGTCCAGGCCCGACCGGACGGTTGTGCGCAGCACCCGGCTGACGGCCTCGACGCCGGGGACCTTGGCCGCCTCGGCGGCGGAGACGCCGGCCACGACGTACTCGGCGCGGGTGCCCGCGTCGGCCTGCTCCTGCGCGGCGTGGCCCATCGTGGTCTGGACGAAGAGGATCGTGCAGGTCATCGCGATCATGAGGGTCAGCGGCGACAACACCGAGGCCAGCGACCCCGAGTTGGCGCGCAGGTTGCGCGCGGCCAGGAAGCCGCCCACCCGGGAGGCCCGCAGCGGGACCGACAGCACCGCCGCGGCCACCCGTGCGACCAGCGGGCCGAGCAGCGTCAGTGCGATCGTCCAGACCAGCGCGGTCAGCATCGTCACGGGTGTGGCCGCCGCCTCGGTACGCAGGTTCGACAGGACCACCGTCAGCGTCGCCGCGCCGGCCACGGCCAGCGGCCCGGCCACCAGCCGCCACCGGGCCACCCTGCCGCTGTCCAGGACCGCCTCGCCCAGCGCCTCCACCGGCCGGATCCTGGTCAGCCGGCGGGCCGACACGCGGGCCGCGACCCAGGCGGCGCCGACCGTGGCCAGCAGCGCGGCCAGCGGCGGGAACGGGCTGACCACCAGGCCGAGGTTCGCGGGAACCGACCCGAGCGAGACGAACTGGGCGCGCAGCCAGAACCCGACGCCGATGCCCGCCGCCGCGCCCAGCACCCCGGCCGCCCCGGCGACCAGCAGCGCCTCGCCGCCCACCAGCTTGCGCACCTGCCGGGGGGTGGCCGCCACGGCGCGCAGCAGGGCCAGCTCGCGCTGCCGCTGCTGGATGGACAGCGCGAACGTGCCCACCACGACCAGGATCGCGACCAGCAGCGACGTGCCGGCCAGCGCGCCGCCCATGCTGATCAGCTTGACCCGCGCCTGCTCGGCGTCCAGGAACTCCAGCCTGCCGCGCTCGTCGCCCGTGTAGACCACCGTGCCCTCGGGCGCCCGGTCCAGGCCGGGGAACACGCCGACCGCGCTGACCCGGCCGGGGTGACCGGCCAGGCGGCGGGCCTCGGCGGTGCTGAAGAACACGGTGTCCTGGCTCGGCAGCGCCTGCGCGGTGACGCCCACCACGCGGTGTCCGCGCAGCTCGGCGCCCACGTCGAGGCCGGCGCGCGCGTCGACGACGATCTCGCCCGCCGATCTCGGCTCGCGTCCCTTCGCGATGGTGAACGGGGTGAGCGCGGCCGACTCCCAGCCGTGCCCGGTGAAGCCGCCGAAGGGGAACGTCACCTCGGGGACCACCCTGTCGGCCCGGATCGCCGCCACGACGGACTCGGGCAGCCAGGCGCGTTCCGTCAGGGGCTTGGCCTTGGTCTTGCTCTTGCCGTCGCCCTTGTCGACGGTCTGGCGCACGTACTGGTCGGCGGCCACGATCGCGGGGGTGCCGGCGTACCGCTCGGGGGCGACGCCGCCGCGCAGACCGGTCTCCAGCAACATCAGGCAGGCGCACACCAGGGCGGCGGCGCACAGCAGCGCGAAGAACGCGCCGGCGAACGCGGCCTTCCGGTGCCGCAACGTCCTCAACGCCAAGGTGATCATCGCGTCCACGCTCCCAGCCTGGTCATGCGCTCGGCCACCTTGTCGGCGGTCGGCGCGGTCATCGCGTCCACGATCCGGCCGTCGGCCAGGAACAGCACGGTGTCGGCGTACGAGGCGGCCACCGGGTCGTGCGTCACCATCACCACCGTCTGGCCCAGGCCGTCCACCACCTCGCGCAGCAGCCGCAGCACGTCGCGGGCGGTCATCGTGTCCAGGGCGCCCGTCGGCTCGTCGCCGAAGACCACCTGCGGCCTGGTGACCAGCGCCCTGGCGATGGCCACCCGCTGCTGCTGGCCGCCCGAGAGCTGCGCGGGCCGGTGCCCGGTCCGGCCCTCCAGGCCGACCCGGCGCAGGATCTCCGCCAGCCAGTCGCGGTCCACGCGGGCCTTGGCCAGGCGCAGGGGGAGCGTGATGTTCTCGACGACGTCCAGCGCCGGGATCAGGTTGAACGCCTGGAACACGAACCCGATCCGCTGCCTGCGCAGCTCGGTCAGGCCGGTCTCGTCCATGCCCGACAGTTCCGTGCCGCCGAGCCGCACCGAGCCGGACGACGGCACGTCCAGCCCGGCCGCGCAGTGCAGGAACGTGCTCTTGCCCGACCCCGAGGGGCCCATCACGGCGGTGAACGACCCTTGCGGGATACCCACCGACACCTCACGCAGGGCCGCCACCGCGCCCTGGCCCTTGCCGTACACCTTGCTCACGGCGTCCAACCGCACCACGTCCGTCATGGGTACAAGCCTGCTGGCCTGCGCGTACGCCGACCAGAGACGCGATCACCGATCACTCATGACGTCTTCATGATCCGGACATATGGCCATATTTCCCCCGGGCCCTGGGCGGCTCGCATGCGTCCGACGAAAAGGGCGACCCCCAGACCTGGGGATCGCCCTTCAGCGGGACCGCCGGCTCACCTTCCGGTCGGCACGCCCGGCTGCTCGGCGGACGTCCGCGGCCGCGGAACCCGGTTGTCACGCAGGTACTCGACCTCCGTGCGCAGGTTCGCCAGCAGCTTGGCCGCGATGTCCTGGCTGAAGCCGTTGCGGATGACGAAGCGGATGACGGCGATGTGCTCCAGGTTGGGCGGCAGGTAGTACGTCGGGGCCTGCCAGCCGTGCATCTTCAGCCGCTCGGCCAGGTCGAAGACGGTGAAGCCGTCGAAACCGGGGGCCGTCCGGACGGCGAGCACCGGCAGTTCGGAGCCGTCGGCGATGAGCGAGAGCTCGGGCAGCTTCGCGATCTCGTCGCCGAGGTAGGTCGCCACGTCCCGGCAGGTCTGCTGGACGGCGCGGTAGCCCTCGAAGCCGAGCCGCAGGAAGTTGTAGTACTGGGCGACGACCGGCGCCCCGGAGCGGGAGAAGTTGAGTGTGAAGGTGTCGATGTTGCCGCCGAGCAGGTCGCAGGAGAGCACCAGGTCTTCGGGCAGCGCGTCGGGCTCCTGCCAGACGATCCAGCCGACGCCCGGGTACACCAGGCCGAACTTGTGCCCCGAGGTGTTGATCGACTGCACCCGGGGGAGCCGGAAGTCCCACACCCGGTCGGGCTCAAGGAACGGGGTGATGAAACCGCCCACGGCGGCGTCGACGTGCAGCGGGATCTTCAGGCCGCGCTCGGCCTCCAGCCGGTCGAGCTCGGCCGACATCTGCTCGATCGGGTCGTACTTGCCGCACTGCGTGGAGCCGAGCACGCCGACGACGCCGATGGTGTTCTCGTCGCAGAACTCCCTGAGCCGGGAGGCGGACAGCGTGTAGGCCGGCTCCTCGATCGGGATCCAGCGCGGCTCGACGTCCCAGTACTGGCAGAACTTCGGCCAGCAGGTGTGGACGGCGGTGCCCATCACGAGGTTGGGCCGGTCGATGGGCCGCCCGGCCGCCCGGCGCCGCTCGCGCCACTGGAACTTCATCGCCAGCGCGCCGAGCATGGCCGCCTCGCTGGAGCCGCCCGTGGAACAGCCGACGCTGACGCCGTTTGGATCGTTCCACAGATGGTCGAGCATGTTGACGCAGCGCGCCTCGATGTCGGCCGTCTGCGGGTACTGGTCGTGGTCGACGATGTTGCGGTCGAGGGTTTCGGCGATGAGCTCGCGGGCCTGCGGCTCCATCCAGGTGGTGCAGAACGTGGCAAGGTTGAGCCGGGCGTTGCCGTCGAGAAGGAGCTCGTCACGGATGAGAGCCTGGGCCGCGCTGGGGTTCATCGGGCTGGCCGGCATCTTGAAGCGGGGCACGCCGCCCTCGGGCACCAGCCCGTTGTAGAGGGGGTTGACATCGAGCGCTTCCTGCCACCGGTCGGATTCGACTCGTCTGAGCATGAGCTTCACCTTCTCGATGAGTTCTGTGATGTCGAGCACTCACAGTAGGCAGATTTTTACTGTCAGTCAACGCCTGTTTTACCGAGAGCCAGTGGGCCGCACACCGAGGAGAGACACGTTGACGGCAGAGCCGGAGCCGGTGTTCGTGAGGTTCCAGAGTCCCGCGCCGAACGGCCGCGGGACGTACCCAGGGGTGTTCGGGCTGGTCAACAGCCTTGCCGCGCAGGGTCTGCTGTCGGACGAGGAGGAGGCGTTCAGGCGCGCGAACAACGCGTGGTACGAGGCCAACTTCACCGACCCGACGACCGTGACCCCCGACGTCTACCGCCGCGACGTCAACCCGATGGCGGCGGCCTGGTTCAAGGCGTCGGCCACTCGGCTCGTCGAGCGGGTGCCGGGGTATCTGGCGATCCTCGCCGCGCACGGCGTGGAGTGTGGACGGCTGCTGGAGGAGCGCGCCGGCGAGCTCGGCGTCGACCTGCGCCGCGGCCACGAGGTGGTCGGGGCGAGCCAGGACGACACCGCGGCGACCCTGGACGTACGCGGACCGGACGGCCCCTGCCAGGTGGCCGCCCGGTACGTGGTGGGGAGCGGCGCCTCCCGTCAGGGGCGGTTCATGTGGAGGTGCAGGTCGCGCAGCAGGCAGACCTCCGACAGGTGGTGGATGAGCTCGCGGTGGACGTGCAGGACCAGGTCGGCCATGGGGGCCTCCGGGTAGGGCTCACGTTCGCCCATGGGCGCGCGCAGGCCGGCCTCGCCGAGGTCGCGCACGCCCGCCAGCCACCGCTCGGCCTGCGTGTCGAGCTGGTCGAGCGCCGCTGCCGCGCCGCCGGCGTACTCCCAGGTCTCGTACGAGGCCGGCGGCGCCCCGAAGTGCACCGCGTTGCGGACGGCCAGCACGCCGACGATGACGTGGCCGAGCCGCCAGGCGATCGTGGTGAAGGGCGGCGGCGCCGGCTGGGGGAAGGCGAAGTCGATCGTGTGGCTCCCCGCCCCGGCCTGGACGGGCGCCGTGGAGGTGCCGCGCGGCCGGACGCTCCAGGCGTCCGGCACCGGCGACCAGAGGTACTCCTCGTCGGTCAGGCCGTCGAGCCGGGCCCGGAGCTGGTGGTTCCAGTGGAACTCCCACTGCTCGCGCAACGTGCGGTTCCAGTCGAGGGTGTGTGCGTCCATGGAGACACGATCACCCCACCGGCGGACAGGATCGGTCCGCTTTCTGGCAAGGTGGCGGCATGGACGAGACGGGCGGCGCCGAACGGGGCACGACCGAGCGGGTGCTGACCCTGCTCGGCCTGTTGCAGCAGCGTCAGGTCTGGACCGGCCCCGAGCTGGCCGAGCGGCTCGGCGTCACGTCGCGCACGGTCCGCCGTGACGTGGAGCGGCTGCGCGCGCTCGGCTACCAGGTGCACGCCGGCCAGGGCATCGGCGGCGGCTACCGGCTCGGGCCGGGCCAGGACCTGCCACCGCTGCTGCTCGACGACGAGGAGGCCATCGCCACCGCCGTGTCGCTGCTCGCCGGGGCGGACAGCGCGGTCGCGGGCGCCGGCGACGCCGCGATCCGGGCGCTGGCCAAGCTCGACACGGTGCTGCCCGCCCGGCTCCGGCACGAGGTGCGCGCGCTGTCCGGGGCGGTGGAGTCGTTCGGCGGCGGGCGCGTGCCGGTCGATCCCGAGGTGCTCATGACGCTGGCCAGGGCCTGCCGGGACGAGGTCGAGGCCGGCTTCGACTACCCGTCAGGAGGGCAGGTGGGACGGCGGCGGGTGGAGCCGTACCGGCTGGTGACCTCCGACCGGCGCTGGTACCTGCTCGCCTACGACCTCGACCGGGACGGCTGGCGCAGCTTCCGGGTGGACCGGATGGCCGAAGTGGCCGCGCGCACCTTCCGGTTCCGGCCGCGCCCGGCGCCGGACGCGGCGGCGTACGTGCAGGAGGGCGTGGCGAGCCGGGTCTACCCGCACCAGGCGCGTTTCCTCCTGCACGCCCCGGCCGCCACGGTACGCGCGCAGGTCCCCGCGTCGGCGGCCGTCGTGCGGGAGCGGGGGAGCGACCGGTGCGAGCTGGTCAGCGGCGCGGGCAGCCTCGACTACGTGCTCATGCACGTGGTCGCGCTGGGCCACGACTTCGACGTGCTCGACCCGCCGGAGCTGGGGGAACGCTGCCGGGAGCTGGCCCGCAGGCTGGCCTTCGCCGGGGCGGTCAGGCCGTCGGGGTGACGGGGGCGGTGTCGAGGGTGAAGGTCTCGACGATCTCGGTGCAGGTGCCGTGCTCGCCCATCACGCACAGCGCGAGGGCCTGGTAGGTGGCGGTGAAGGCCGACGGCGCGGCGAGGAGGTCCAGGTCGAGCGGGTGGTCCCGCTGCTGGAGCCGGGTGAGGGTGATGTGCGGGCGGAACAGGTCGCCGATCTCGTCGTAGCCGTAGAGGTCGAGGTTGGCGCGGGCGGTGGACGGCGCGGTGAGCCGGTGGTCGGCCAGCACGCGGCCGACCGGGTCGCGGTGGCGCAGGCCGGTGCGCAACGGGTTGAGCGCGGCGACGACGTCCTCCTGGAGCCGGGTGATCGCGTCCGTCTTCCGGAAGAACAGCTCGACCATGCCGTGCTCGTTGGCGGCGAAGGACTCGCCTTCCAGGAGCGTCGCGGAGGTGCGGCCGCTGAGGTCGCGCAGCAGCGCGACGGCCTTTTCGAGCTGGTCGGGGGTGAAATTCGCCATGTAGAGCGAGATGTGCGGGTAGAGGCCGTCCTCGCGCAGGACGAACTCGGTCGCGGTGGCCTCCGCGCAACGCCGGCTCAGGCGCACGGCCTCGGCGTTGACGTCGTGCGGCGGCAGCAGGACAACGTCGTAGACCGGGAGATCGTCCATAGGGGACGAGTGTAGGACGGACCGGGGGCGGTGCGCGCGGGCGGCCTGCCGTCGCAGGGCCAGGCGTACGGCCGGGAACGCGTACGCGGCCAGCGGCGCCAGCAGGAACACCGCCCCGGCCGCGCGCTGGTCGGCCAGCGGGTCGGGCACCCCGGGCGGGGCCGCCAGGGCGAACCACTCCGCCGCGACGGCCGGGCCTGCCAGCAGGTACGTCCCCAGCCCCAGGTAGGCGACGGCGGCCACGGCCAGCAGCCGGACCCGCGCGGCCCACGGGAACGGCCTGGGCAGCGGGTCGAGGTCGAGCACCACCCAGGCGACCAGCAGGCCGGCCCCGGCGGACACGGCCATGGTGACCAGGTGGGGCGCGTACCCGGCGAGCGACCAGGGCAGCCACGGCGTGCCGTACAGCAGCAGGAGCAGCACCGGGACGGCGGCCGTCACCAACGCGGGACGGGTGAGACGCCGCCCGAGGGCGCGGTCGCCGAGCGGGCCGTACTGGGAGCCGGGGCCGGTGGCCCGCGCGGCCAGGGTGAGCGGCGCGCCCGCGCACAGCAGGAGCGGCGCGACGACGGCGAGCACGACGTGCTGCACGGCCTGGGCCGACGACATCGCCCGCGCGTACCCGCCCACGCCGCCGAACAGCGCGACCGCGGCCAGGGCCAGCCCGGCGTGCCAGGAGAGCGTGCGCAGGACCGGCCAGCCGGGCACCCGGCGCAGACCGGCCAGGTAACCGGCGGCGGGCAACGCCAGCAGCAGCAGGACGAGCGGGTCGAAGCGCACCTCACCGAGGAGGGCGCCGGGCGAGAAGGGCGCGAGCGCGTACTCAAGGACGGGATGGTCGTGCCCGCCACCCGCGCCGGGCGGCGGCGGGGTGCGCGAGAGGCCGACGGCCAGCCCGGTCGCCGCCACCATCACGATCATCTCGCCCGCGGCCAGCCGGACGAACGTACGCCGCACCCCCCGGTCGGCCACGCCGGCCACGGTACGCAGACG
This sequence comes from Nonomuraea sp. NPDC001636, assembly GCF_040298265.1. Lineage (NCBI taxonomy): Bacteria > Bacillati > Actinomycetota > Actinomycetes > Streptosporangiales > Streptosporangiaceae > Nonomuraea > Nonomuraea sp. NPDC001636. The sequence goes on along the minus strand of NZ_JBEOZT010000010.1, from coordinate 239,087 downwards.
GTGCCGCCGGCCGAACCAGGCCAGCACCGCCAGGGCGGCGACCTTGGCCAGCAGCAGCAGGCCGTACCGGCTCAGCCACAGGTCGGACAGGCGGTCGAGCCGCACCCAGCCGCTGACCACGCCGGACAGCGCGACGGCGGCGAAGCAGCACAGCGCGATCGTGCTGAACCGGGGCAGCACGACCCGCAGGTCGGCCGAGCGCCGGAAGTGCACCAGCACCGCGGCCAGGCCGCCCACCCACACCGACACCCCCAGCAGGTGGGCCATCAGCGCGGAGACGGCGATGTCGTGGTCGGCCGCCGAGGCGGCATGGCCCACGTAGGCGGGCGGCAGCAGCCCGAACGCCGCCACGGCCAGCGGCACCCAGGCGGGCAGCCGGCGCACGAGCGTGGCCACCGCCACCGCGAACGTCGTGACCAGCACCACCAGGAGCGCCTGCGTCTGCGGGAGCGAGGTGCCGAAGTCGAGCATGCCGGGCTCGGCGAGCAGGTACTGCACCGGCATCGGGATGAAGCTGGACAGGGTGAACAGGTAACCGGCCAGGGCGGCGACCGCCCACCCCAGCGCCCACCAGCCCGCCGCGCGCAGGCACCGCGCCGACTCCGGCGAGCCGGCCGGGGCCAGCACGGACGCCGCCAGCAACGTCCCCACGCACGCCACCGCGCACAGGTCGAGGGCGAGACGGGCCAGCGGCAGCCCCCAGTCGGTGACCGGACCGGCGGTGGGCAGCCCGAAGACCTCCACCGTGCCGGCGCCGCCGCCGAAGCGCAGCACCGCGACCAGCACCAGGACGCCCACGCCGACCGCGAACACGGCGTACGTCCGGGCAGAAGCTCTCATAGCCGACCCGCCAGGTTGTCGGAGGCCAGGAACCCGGCCGCGCCGCCCGGGGCGGGCGCGACCCCCACATGCTCCCACGGGGTCCCAGGCCGGGCCAGGCGCGAGCGAGGTCTGCTTCCGGCGCACACGCGGATGCTTCCAGCGCACACGCGGAGATACGCGCCCCCGCCGCCCGCGGTTCAGCAGGTCAGGGGTGGAGCCCCAGAAGGGTGACGGCCTGCTCGCGCATCTCGACCTTGCGGATCTTGCCCGTGACCGTCATCGGGAAGCCGTTGACCAGGTGCACGTAGCGGGGGACCTTGTAGTGGGCCAGGCGGCCGGCGCAGAAGTCCCTGATCGCCTCGGAGGTCAGCGGCTCGGTGCCGGGGCGCATGACGATCCAGGCCATCAGCTCCTCGCCGTACTTCTCGTCCGGCACGCCGATCACCTGGACGTCGGCGATGTCGGGATGCGTGTAGAGGTACTCCTCGACCTCGCGCGGATAGACGTTCTCGCCGCCGCGGATGACCATGTCCTTGATCCGGCCGACGATGTTGACGTAGCCCTCGGCGTCCATGGTGGCCAGGTCGCCGGTGTGCATCCAGCGGGCCTCGTCGATGGACTCGGCCGTCTTGTCCGGCTCGTTCCAGTAGCCGAGCATCACCGAGTAGCCGCGGGTGCACAGCTCGCCCGGCTCGCCCCGGGGCACCGCGAGCCCGGTCTCCGGGTGCACGATCTTCACCTCCAGGTGCGGCATCACCTGGCCGACCGTCTCGGTGCGCCGTACCAGCCCGTCGTCGCGGCGGGTCATCGTCGACACGGGGGAGGTCTCGGTCATGCCGTAGCAGATCGCCACCTCGCTCATGTGCATCTCACCGATCACCCGCTTCATCACCTCGACCGGGCACGGCGAGCCCGCCATGATGCCGGTGCGCAGCGACGACAGGTCGAAGTCGGCGAAGCGCGGATGGCCCAGCTCGGCGATGAACATCGTCGGCACGCCGTACAGCGAGGTGCACCGCTCGGCCTCCACGGCCCGCAGCGTGGCCTCGGCGTCGAAGCCGGGCGCGGGCAGCACCACGCAGGCGCCGTGCGAGGTCGCGCCCAGGTTGCCCATGACCATGCCGAAGCAGTGGTAGAGCGGCACCGGCAGGCAGACCCGGTCGTCCTCGGTGTAGCCGACGCCCTCGCCGACGAAGTAGCCGTTGTTGAGGATGTTGTGGTGCGACAGCGTCGCGCCCTTGGGGAAGCCGGTCGTGCCCGAGGTGTACTGGATGTTGATCGGGTCGTCGAAGGACAGCGTGGCCGCCCGTACGCGCAGCGCGGCGGGGTCGGCACGGCGGCCGGTCTCGGCCAGCTCGTCCCAGCCGGGCTCGCCGATGAACACCACCTGCGTGAAGCCGATCTCGGCGAGCATCGCGCGGTAGTCGCTCGTCTTGTGCTCGACGGCGCTGACCAGCAGCCGCATGCCCGACTGGCGGACCACGTAGTCCAGCTCGTGGGCGCGGTAGGCCGGGTTGATGTTGACCAGGATCGCGCCGATCTTGGCGGTGGCGTACTGCGTCAGCACCCATTCGGCGCAGTTGGGGGCCCAGATGCCGACCCGGTCGCCCTTGGCGATGCCCCTGGCCAGCAGGCCGAGCGCCACCTCGTTCACCGCTGCGTCGAACTCGGCGTACGTCCAGCGCCGCCCGCTCGCCATCTCGACCAGCGCCTCGCGGCCGGCGTACCGGGCCGCGGCGCGTTCCAGGTTCTCCCCGATCGTCTCGCCCAGCAGAGGGAGCGCGGAGACGCCGGACGCGTAGGAGAGCAGTGAGTCACCCATGCCCGAAGCATCCGCCAGGGCGGTGCGGCACGCTACCCCCGTTCAGGGGTAGCCGCGGGGCGGCGGCCGCGTGCCATGCTGGGGACATGGCGGTGACACATCTTCCGTCGAGTGCCCTGGCCCCGCAGGCCGCCGTGCTCCTGCGGGCCGCCCTCACCCGGATGCGGCACGTCGTCGGGCTGCCCGTCCTGTTCGGCGGCGCGGTCTCGGCCCCGGGCGGCGCCGTGCGGCTCACCGAGCTGACGGGGGTCCGCACGGACGTGCTGCGCGGGCTCGCCATCCACACCGGCAGCGGCCTGGGCGGCCGGGTCCTGGTCACCGCCCGGCCGGGCAGCGTCGAGGACTACGTCACCGACTCCCGCATCAGCCACGAATACGACAGACCGGTGGCGGCGGAGGGCCTGCGGGCGATCGCGGCCGTCCCCGTCGTGGTGGGCGAGACGGTCTACGGGCTGCTCTACGGCGGCGTCCGCGAGCCGCTGCCGCTCGGCACCCGCGTCCTCGACGGCATGCACCAGATCGCCGCCCGGCTCGGCGTCGAGCTGGCCGTACGCGCGGAGGTGGAGCGGCGGGTGGCCGCGCTGGAGACGGCCGCGATCACCGGCGCCGCCCGCGAACGGCCCGCCGGCCCCGAATGGGAGCAGCTGCGCGAGGCGCACGCCGAGCTGCGCTCGATCGCCCAGGAGGTCGCCGACCCGGTCCTGCGCGAGCGGCTGCAGGGCGTCTGCGACCGGCTGACCTCGCCGAACGGCGGCCCCGTCCCGGCCAACCCGCTCTCCCCCCGGGAGCTCGACGTGCTCTCCCTGGTCGCCGTCGGCTGCGGCAACGCCGAGGTCGGCCGGCGGCTCGACCTGAAGCCGGAGACGGTCAAGAGCTACCTGCGCAGCGCGATGCGCAAGCTCGGCACCCACACCCGCATGGAGAGCGTGGTCTCGGCCAGGCGCGCCGGCTACCTCCCCTGACACCGGCGGATTTACCAACTACGGACGATGACCGCCGGCGCCGCCGACCGGTTCCGGGTAGGCCCCCACCATGACTGCGTGGACGAACGACGAACTCGACCGGATCGCCGCCGCCGAGGAGCTGCAGATCGCGTCCCTGCGCGGCGACGGCGAGCTGCGCCGCCCGGTGACGATCTGGGTCGTCCGCCTCGGCGACGACCTGTACGTCCGGGCCGTGAACGGGCGGGACGGCGCCTGGTTCCGCGGCGCCCAGGAGCGCGGACGCGGCCGGATCCAGGCCGGGGGCGTCGACAAGGGCGTCACGTTCGCCGACGCCGACCAGGAGCTCAACGACCGGATCGACGCCGCGTACCGGGCCAAGTACCGCCACTACCCGGAGAGCATCGTGGACTCGGTGGTCAGCGGGCAGGCGCGGGCCGCCACGCTCAGGCTCGTGCCGCGCTCCTGACCGGCCCGGCAACGAGAGGTCCGAAGGTCGCCAGCACCCGGCCCGCACCGGCGGCGACAGTGGGACGCATGAACACTGTCGTGGATCAGCATGTCCGCATTGAACCCAACATCCTCTACTTCGGCACCCCGGTCGTCCTGATCTCCACCGTGAACGAGGACGGCACCCCCAACCTCGCCCCCATGTCGTCGGCCTTCTGGCTGGGCTGGCGCGGCATGCTGGGCCTGGGGGCCAGGTCGAAGACGTCCCAGAACCTGGTGCGGACCGGCGAGGGCGTGCTCAACCTGCCGTCCGACGCGCTCGCCCCGCAGGTGGACCGGCTGGCGCTGACCACCGGGAGCGACCCGGTGCCCGAGCGCAAGCACCAGCGCGGCTACCGGTTCGTGCCGGACAAGTTCCAGCGGGCCGGGCTGACCGCCGTCCCGTCGGAGACGGTGGCCGCGCCCCGGGTGGCCGAGTGCCCGGTCGCCATGGAGGTCGTGGTGGAGGAGACGCACCCGGTCGGCGACGGCGGGGTGCTCGCGTTCGAGGTGCGGGTGCAGCGGGTCTGGGTGCACGAGGACATCCGGATGAAGGGCACCGACGACCACATCGACCCCGACGCCTGGCGTCCGCTCATCATGAGCTTCCAGAAGCTGTACGGCCTGGGGCCGCAGGTGCACCCGTCCACACTGGCGAGCATCCCGGAGCGGCACTACCGCAGCGCCGACCTCGAACGCGCGCGCACCCTCTAGAGGCACTCCAGCAGCGGCAGCCAGGTGCGGTGGGCGCACAACTCCATGATCCGCTCCCGGGGCAGCCACTCCGCGCCGGTGCTCTCCGACCCGGCCGGCGGCGCGGTCGCGGCGCCGGGCGCCGCCAGCCGCGCCCGGAACATCACCATGTACGTCAGCGGCCCGTAGCGGTAACCGGCCGGAGCCGGGCGCAGCAGCTCGACGCGCTGCCACGCGAACACCGACAGGGCCGGCGGCTCCAGGAGCAGGCCGGTCTCCTCCTGGAGCTCCCGGACCGCGGCCTCGGTGGCGCTCTCCCCGGCCTCCAGGTGGCCGCCCGGCACGTCCCAGCCGCGTCCGGGCCGGTCGACGCAGGTCAGCAGGGTCCTGCCGAGGCTGTCGGTGACGAACGCGAACGCCGAGGTCGTGCCGTCGGCGGGCGGGAGGTCCGGGGAGAGGATCACGTCGAGGCGGTGCTCGACGGGGATCCACGGCACGGTGCGGGAGGCCATCACACGGGTCATGCCTCCATTTCACACGCCCTTGCGCATGGCCCGGTTGCCCAGGTACAGGCCGATCGCGGCGACCAGGCAGGCCGACGCGGTGCCGTACAGGACGGAGGGGTTCGCCAGGTCGCCGGAGAACAGCGCGCGCTGGCCTTCGACGATGTACGTGACCGGGTTCGCCGCGCCGACGGCGCGCAGCCACCCGGGCGCGGTGTCCAGGGGCAGCAGCACGCCCGACAGCAGCAGCAGGGGGAACAGGATGGACTGGCTGACGACGTAGAACAGCGTCCCGCCGGGCGCCGACCGGATGGCCAGGACGAACGAGAACGCCCCCAGCCCCACCCCGAACACGGTGAGCTGCGCCAGCCCCGCCAGGACGCCCGCCGGATACAGCTCGAACCCCAGCGGGACGGCCAGCACGATGATCAGCACGGCCTGGGCCAGCAGGACCACCATCGCCTTCATCGCCCGGCCCACCAGCATCGCCGTCCGGTTCAGCGGGGTGACCAGCATGCGTTCCAGCGAGCCGCCGATCAGCTCGACCAGCAGGGTGTACCCGGCCGACATCGGCCCGGTCAGGCACATCATGACCAGGATGCCCGGCACGAACCACTGCCACGACGAGCCCACCGCGCCGTCCAGCAGCGCGCCGAACAGGAACAGGAACAGCAGCGGCTGGCCCATCTCGAACAGCAGCGCGACCGGCTCGCGCAGGACCGGCCGGAACTCGCGGGTGAAGACGGTGGCGGTGTCACGCAGGAAGGTCGTCATCGGTGAGGCTTCTCCCGGTGAGAGTGAGGAACACATCGTCAAGGGTGGGGCGCGCGGTCTCGGCGGCGGTCACCTTGATCCCGGCGGCGTCGAGCGCCCGCAGGCAGCCGGGGAGCGCGGCGGGCGCGTTCGCCACCCGCACCCGCACGGTGACGCCCTCGGCTTGGCCGCCGGTCAGCTCGGCGGCCCTGGCGGCGTCCTGGGCGGTCTCCGTGGTGACCGTGACGGTGTCGCCGGCCAGGTCGTTCTTGAGCTGCTCGGCCGTGCCGTCGGCGATGATCGAGCCGTTGTCGATGATCAGCACCCGTTCGGCCATGTTGTCGGCCTCCTCCAGGTAGTGGGTGGTGAGGAAGATCGTGGTGCCGTACGCCTCGCGCAGGCGCAGGATGTGCCGCCAGATGTCGGCGCGGCTCTTCGGGTCGAGGCCGGTCGAGGGCTCGTCGAGGAAGAGCAGGTCGGGGCGGTGGATCAGGCCGAGCGCGATGTCCAGGCGGCGGCGCTGGCCGCCGGACAGCGTGCCCGGCCTGCGGCCCGCCAGGTCTTCCAGGTCGAGCAGGCGCATCAGCTCGCCGGCCCGCGCGACGGCCTCGGAGACCGTCAGGCCGTAGCAGCGGCCCTGCGTGACGAGCTCGTCCCGGACGCGGAAGCTCTCGCCCGCGCTGTTCCTCTGGCCGACGTAGCCGATGCGGGAGCGCACGCCGGCCGGGTCGCGGGTGACGTCGTGGCCGGCGACGACGGCGGTGCCGGAGGTGGGCGGGAGCAGGGTCGTGAGCAGGCGGAGGGTGGTGGACTTGCCGGCGCCGTTGGGGCCGAGGAAGGCGACGAGCCGGCCGGGTTCGACGTCGAGGTCGATGCCGCGTACGGCTTCGACGGTCTCCTTCTTCATCGTGAACACTCGGGTGAGGGCCCGGGTGTGGATCATGGGTGGTGCCTCCTGGGCATGGCGAAGAAGCCCCTGGTCAGGGGCCCTTTCGGGGATCGGTTCAGTTTGAGCCGGGTGGTATCGATTTGGCAAACGCGAATGTGACGTTCATATACGGCTCTGACCTGCGGAAACGACGTCCGGAGAGGTCGGCGCCGAACGCCGATTTCTGGGCCTCGACATGGGGTTTCGCGCTTTTTCACGGAAAGACGTGATATTTCCGTGCTTGCGGCGTTAGTGGTGGCTCCGCGATGATCTCGGGCGTGAAACGCTTGTGGTTAATTGCGGTAATTGCCGCTGTCGGCATGACAGGGGTCGCGGAGGCGGCCGACGGTGTTCCCGGTGTCGACGTCAGCAACTGGACGGGCGACGTGGACTGGGCGAGCGTGGCCGCAGGCGGCGGCAAGTTCGCGTTCGTGCAGGCCACCGAGGGCACGAACTACCGCAACCCACGGTTCGACGCGCAGTTCGGCGGGGCCGCCACGGCCGGGCTCGTGCGTGGCGCTTATCACTTTGCGCAACCGCATGAATCCGACGGGACAGCGCAGGCCGACTATTTCCTGCAGAACGGCGGAAACTGGACCAGCGACGGTCAAACACTGCCCGGTGTGCTCGATATCGAGGACAACCCGTACAAGGACAAGAACGGCAAGAACAACTGTTACGACCTGTCCGCCGAGGACATGGTCACCTGGCTCAAGGACTTCACCAAGAAGTACCGGCAGCAGACCGGCCGGGACGCGATCATCTACACCACCACGAGCTGGTGGCAGACCTGCACGGGCAACTCCGGCGCGTTCAAGGCCAACCCGCTCTGGCTGGCCCGCTGGGGGAGCGACCCCGGCGAGCTGCCGAAGAGCTGGAAGCGGCACACGTTCTGGCAGTCGGCGGAGAAGGGCTCGCTGGCCGGCGGCCAGAACTCCTTCAACGGCTCGGAGTCCCAGCTGCGGTCGCTGGCCAACCCGCCCGCCCGGGTGTCGGTCTCCGGCCTGGTCAAGGGCAGGAAGCTGTACCGGGTCACGATCACGAACACCGGCCCGCACCCCGTCGAGGACATCGTGGTCTCCGGGCGCGCGTACGGCGGCCAGAAGGTGGTCAAGGCCCCCGGCTGCAAGTTCAGCGGCACGGCGGTGCGCTGCGTGGTCGGCAAGCTGGAGCGGGGCCAGAAGGCCGCTTTCACCTTCACCACCAAGCCGAAGCCGAAGGGCAGGGTCGGGATGGTCGTCGAGGTAGGAACGGTCACACTTGACCTCAAAAGCTGAAATATCGCGATAGGTAGGATAAAACCCGGGATCTCGGCTTAAGGGAGAAACGGGTGGCGCGGCGGCGGCTGGTCCTGGCGGTGACCACTCTGGTCGTCCTGCTGGCGGGTGCGGCGTCCATGCCGTTGTCGACGTTCGTGCCGTCCAGGATCGTGCGCATCGCGTACGAGATCGAGCGGTACGACATCACGTACTCGTGGGGCGGCGGCCACGGCGAGCGGCCCGGCCCCACGAAGGGCACCTGCCTGGGCTACAGCGGCCGGATCAAGCCCTGCCCGGCCGCGCGCACCCGCGGCCTCGACTGCTCCGGCCTGGCCCGATGGGTGTACGCCCTGGCCAACGGAAGGGACGTGCTCGGCCCCGGCAACACCGACGATCACGTACGCAGGATGCGGTCCGTCGAGCGGGGCCTGCCGGGCGACTTAGTCTTCTTCGGAAAAATCACGAAAAATAAGATCAAGACGCATCATGTGGGCATCTATCTGGGTCATGGGAAGATGATGAACGCACCTGAGACGGGGGCCTCGGTGCGTATTGACGATATCGGGCGAAGGTCTGACTTCGCGGGCTTCTACCGGTACTGAAAGCGGGCTGCTACCGGTACGGAAAAAGGGTGCCATGCTCCAGTTACACCTCCTTGGACCGCTCCACGCCACCCTCGACGGCCGCCGGCTCGACCTCGGCTCCGCCAGGCAGCGCGCCGTGCTCGCCCGCCTGGTCGCCGCCGACGGCCAGGTCGTCTCGACCGACCGGTTCATCGAGGACCTGTGGCAGGGGCAGCCGCCGCCCAAGGCCCTGGCCGCGCTCCAGGTCTACGTCTCGAACCTGCGCCGCGTCCTCGAACCCGACCGGCCGCCGCGCGCCCCCGCCGGAGTGATCGTCAGCGCCCCGCCCGGCTACCGGCTCTGCCTGCCCGACGAGGCCGTGGACGCCTGGCGGCTGCCCGGCCTCATCGACGCGGCCGGCGCGGCGCTCAAGCGGGGCGCGGGCGCCGTCGCCCACGACCTGCTCGACCAAGCGCTCGGCCTGTGGACGGGGGCCGCCTACGCCGAGTTCACCGAGGAGTGGGCCGCGCCCGAGGCGGCCAGGATGGCCGAGCTCAGGCTGGTCGCCGTCGAGTACCGCGCCGAGGCCGCGCTGCTGATGGGCCGCCACGCCGAGGCCGTGCCGGAGCTGCGCGGCCACGCCGACGCCCACCCCCTGCGCGAGAACGCCGTCCGACTGCTGGCCCTGGCCCTCTACCGGGCCGGCAGCCAGGCCGAGGCGCTGGCCGTGCTGCGCCAGGCCCGCGAGAACCTGGCCGAGGAGCTCGGCGTCGATCCAGGCCCGGCCCTGCGCGCGCTCGAACAGGACATCCTCCGCCAATCCGAGTCCCTGCACGCGCCCGAGGTCGTCGAACACGTCCAGGAACGGCCCGTGGCCGCGCAGGAGTCCTCGATCGTGGGCCGGGCCCGCGAGCTGGCCGCGCTGCGGGAGGAGGCCGTGCGGCCGTTCCGGCGCACGGTCTGGCTGGGCGGCGAGCCGGGCGCGGGCAAGAGCGCGCTGGCCGAGGCGTTCGCGGCCGAGCTGGCCGGGCGCGGGTGGCGGGTCGCGTTCGGACGCTGCCCCGAGATCGACGGTGACGCGCCGCCCGCCTGGGCGTGGAGCGAGATCGTCCGGCAGCTCGCCGCCGTACGGCCGCCCGCCGCCGCCGATGCGGCCCGCCTGGCCCCCCTCCTGAACGACGGCGTCGCCATCCAGAACCAGTTCCAGCTCGCCAGGGCCGTGGCCGGCTACCTGGCGGGCTGCGCGCCGCTGCTCGTGGTGCTCGAAGACGTCCACCGTGCCGACGGCGAGACCCTGCACCTGCTGCGGCACCTGGACCACGCCGCCCGGATCCTGGTCGTGGCCACCTACCGCCCGGCCGAGACCACCGAGGACCTGTCCGCCACCCTGGCCGCGCTCGCCACCGGCAGCAGGCACGTCGAGCTCGCCGGGCTCGACGAGGCCGCCGTCGCCACGCTGCTCGAACGCCACTCCCAGCGCTCTGGCCTCGATCCCGCCACCGTCCGCACGGTCCTGGACCGCACGCTCGGCAACCCGCTGTTCGTCTGCGAGATCGCCCGCCTGCTGGCCTCCGAGGGGCCGCAGGCCGCCGAGGCGCTGCCGCCCGGCGTGCGCGACCTCATCCGCCGCCGCATCACCCGCCTGCCCGCGACCGCCCAGACCGTGCTGCGCAACGCCGCCGTCGTCGGCAGGGACGCCGACGTGGACGTGCTGATCGCGCTGCACGACGGCGACGAGGACACCGTCTTCGACGGCCTGGAGGCCGGCGTCATGACCGGCCTGCTGGCCGAGCCGGGGCCGGGCCGCGTCAGGTTCACGCACGTCCTGGTCAGGCAGGCGCTGTACGAGGACACCGCGCGGATCCGCCGGACCAGGCTGCACGGGCGCGTGGTGTCGGTGCTGGAGCGGCTGCGGCCCAACGACGTGGCGGCCCTGGCCCACCACGCGCTGGAGGCCGCCGCGCCGGACGCCGTGCGGTACGCCAGGGCGGCGGCCGTCCAGGCGTCCGGCCTGCACGCGCACCGCGAGGCGGCGGCGCTGTGGCGCGCCGCGCTGGAGTTCGCCACCGACGACGAGACCCGGCTTGACCTGCTGTGCGGACTGGTGTCGTCGCTGGGCCACGCCGGCGACGTGCTGGGCGCGCTGGCCGCCAGGAGGCAAGCCGTCGAGCTGGCCGCCCCGCGCGGCGCGCTCGCCCGCGCGCTGACCTCCTACGAAGCCCCCGTGGTCTGGACGATCCAGGTGGACTCCCTCTACAACCGGGACTTCATGGAGGCCGTGGAACGCGAGCTGGCCGCCGGCCCCGACGACGAGACACGCTGCCGCCTGCTGGCCGCGCTCGTGTTCGAGCTGGAGGGGCACGACGACGACCGCGTGGACGCCGCCGGCGCCGAGGCCCTGGCCCTGGCCCGCCGCCTCGGCCGTCCCGACCTGCTCTGCCTGGCGCTCAACGCCCGCTACTTCGCCGTGCTCAGCCCCGAACGGCGGGACGAGCTGGAGGCCGTCGGCGCCGAGCTGCTGGAGCTGGGCCGCACCCACCGGCTCGTCGGCTACCTCACGCTGGGCCACTGCGCGCTGCTCATGGCCGCACTCGGACGCACCGACCTGGAGGCGGCCAGGCGGCACGCCGACAGCGGCGTGGCGGTGTCCACCAGCGGCCAGCTCGGCATGTCGCTGGCCATCCTGACGCTGTTCGGCGCGCTGCGGAAGCTGGTCGAGGGCGAGTTCGACGAGGCGGAGGCCGTCTACACCGGGCTCACCGAGCAGATGGCCGAGCGCGGCGGCGTCAACGCGCGGGCCATGGGCGCTCTGTGCAGGTTCGCCGTCCGGATGGCCCGCGGGAACGTCCGCGACTCCCTCGACGAGCTGGCCGCCATCCGGGAACGCGTGAACAGCGACACCGTGCACGAGATCTACGCCGGGGCGCTGGCGGCCGCGGGCGAGCTCGACGCGGCCCGGCGGGTGTGGCGGCCCGAGTCGTGGTTGCCGCGCAACTACTACTGGCTGATGTGGCAGGCGCTGCGCGGCCGGACCGCCGTCGCCCTGGAGGACCGCGAGGTGGCCGCACGCTCCTACCGCGTCCTGCTGCCGTGGGCGGACGAGCTGGCCGGGATGAGCAGCGGGTCGATCACGCTCGGGCCGGTCGCACTGGTGCTCGGAGACCTGGCCGAGCTGCTCGGGCTGCCGGCCGACGGCCACTACGCCCAGGCTCTGAAGGTCGCCGAGCGCGTCGGCTCGCCCCACTGGGCGCAGGCGGCCCGCCGCCGCCGGGAGCGCCGCTGAGCGGTCCCGGGAGGCTCACGGCGTGCCGAAGATCAGGCTCTGGCGGCGCCGGTGGCCGCGTCCCATGAGCGCGAGCAGCACCACGAGCACCGGCCCGGCCAGGCGCCGCAGCTCGGCCAGCTCCTCCGGCCGCGCGTACTGGGCGATCCTCGGCAGGTCGAACCGGGCGTCCCCGCCCTTCCTGACCTCGGTCTCGACCTTCTCCCAGTCCGCCTCCGAGACGTACTTGGCGACGACCGGGAAGATCAGCCGCTCCTCCTCCTCGATGTGCTCGTCCAGCAGGTCGGCGAGCGCGGCCAGGGACTTGGCCATCCGCCGGGCCGCCTGTCCGTCGGAGCCGAGCTGGGCCGCGGCCGTCGTGATCTCCTCCAGCAGCGGGTCGAGCGCCGCGTGGTCGTCGGTCAGGTCGCTCAGGTCCACCTCGGCGCCCGCCGAGCGCACGATGACCGGCCACAACACGTTGTCCTCGGCCTGGTGATGGTGGTGGATGCCCGCGCACAGCTTGGCGGTGAACGTCGCGATCGCCCGCAGCCGCTCCTGACCGGCCTGCTGCTCGTCGGCGGCGATGGCGTTCATCACCCCGGCCAGACGGCGGGTGTCCCCGCGCATGGCCCGGTGCGTGATGCGGAAGCCGAGCATGTTGGGTGCCATTTCGGTGCTCCTTCTGTCCGTTTGGCACCAGCCTGGGACGCGGCTCTTAGACACCTCTTGGTGCCGACTTGGCATGGCGGTAACGCCTGTGGCGCACGGAAATTGAGAGACCCGGCGGCTAGGGTGTGCCGCTATGGACAGGCGATGGGTCGGCCTCGACGGCGTCGAGGTCGTGCCGGCGATGCGGGCGGGCCGGCAGGTGCTCCGGGTGCGCAGGAACGGGTGGCTGGTCGCCGACTGTCGTTCGGTGGCGGAGGTGGCCGCGCACGTCGACCTGGCCGATCTGTGCGAGGTGATCGATCTCGCCGCGCGCCGCGGATCCGCCGGCGCGGTGGAGGCCCGTACGAGTTCGCATCATGGCTGAGTGCCGTGTATGGTTACACCTGTCCGCAGCGAGCGGACAGGCCCCTATAGCTCAGTCGGCAGAGCGTCTCCATGGTAAGGAGAAGGTCAACGGTTCGATTCCGTTTGGGGGCTCTTGTAATGAGCAGATACGACGCCCGGCCAAGGTGACTTGGAGCCGGGCGTTTTTCGTTGTGCGGCTTGGGTGGCGCTTGTCCCGGGGCTTCAGCCGGCCCCAAGAAGGCGCCAAGCACCGGCGTGTTCCATGACGGTCATGAGAAACATTTTCGCCGCCCGTGGTGTGCGCCGGGCGCTGGCTCTGATCCTGCTCTCCGTCTCGACCGTGCTGACGATCAGCGTGGCGAGCAGTCCCGCCTACGCGTGGAACCCGGCGAACGACGGCTGGCACAAATGCCTGATCGACGGCAAGTGGATGTGGTGCAAGGACCTGTAGGTCCTGTGGGCGAGCCGCTCTTCCCGTACGGGGAGGGCGGCTTTTCCCGTGTCGTACGGCTCTCTCATGCTCTGGCCTTCCGGGACGCGAAGGCGGGGAGGTCGATCACCTCGACCAGGTCGGCGAGGTCCACGTGGTGGACGATCTGGGCGATGGTGCCGTAGTAGCCGAGGAGGTAGCGGCGGCCGTTCACGGTCTGGGTGACCTTGATGCGTTGCCTCGGGCCGAGGGTGATGACCTCGACGAGGATGCCGCGGGGGCCGTGCCAGCATGTCACGCCACAACTCTACGCAAAACGGACAAAAGCATAGAATGTGGACCGTCGGGCAGTAGGCCGGTGAGGGTTGGTTGCCCACAACCGAAAGCTCCGGACGCGGGGAAGCGTCCGGAGCTTTCGCGTGCCCGGCGTTGGGGTGTTCCGCGGGTTCGCTGCCTGGCATCGGGGCGTTACGCGGGTTCGCCGCCCGGCGTCAGGCGGTCTCGTCGAGGGGCGGGTAGGCGAAGTGGCGGGTGTCGGCGAAGGTCTGCGGGCCGGTGAGCCGGTAGCCGTGGGCGGCCTCGCTGGTGGTGTGGTACGGCCCCACGTCCACGGTGTCGGCGATCGACCAGACACCCCTCACCTGCTGCTTGACGACGTAGAGGAACTCGTTGAAGTCGAGGGAGGAGGAGACGAAGGTGTTGACCACGGTCAGCGAGCGGCGTCCCGCGGTCAGCGCCAGCGGCAGGTCCACGGACTGGTCACGCCAGCGGTAGGTGTTCTCGACAGGCAGCGGGTGCCACACGCCGGCGGGGGCGCCGTTCACGGTGATGGCGGCCTGCTGCATGGAGATACCGGCGTCCAGACGGCGGATCAGGCGTACGCCGGTGTTGGCCGGGTCAACGGTCACCGTGAACCGGCTCGACCCTCCGTGGCCGAACGCGCGCCCGTCGTCCGAGACCGGGCGGCCGAGCGCGAAGGGCTGCACATGCCGCGGCGCCACCCACAACCCGACCACCACCCCAACCCCAACCGCCCCCACCACCACCAAAGCCCCAACCCCAACCCCCCGCCACCGCCCCCACCTCCCACGCGCAGGGGCCTCCATCCCGCTCGCCGGAGCCGCCGCCCCACTTGCCGGCACGCCTGAACCCCCGCCGACCGGGGAAGCAACACCGGCGGGAAGACCATCGGCCAGGGAAGCAACACCGGCGGGAAGTCCGCTGACGGCGGGAACACCACTTACGGGCAGGGCGGCCCCGAACTCGCCCGCAGGCGGCCCACCACCAGAACTCCCCTCACCGGGAAGCCGGTCGGCTGGAAGCGCGCCACCGGAGGGAGCGCCTATAGGGGAAGCGCCGAAGGCGACAACCCCGCTGGACGGACCATCGGAAACCCCGTCTCCCGCACTCTCATCGACGGGAATCCCTCTCGCCCAAAGCCCACCTCCCGGAGCCTCACCCACTGGAGACCCCTCGCCCGCCCGACTCCCGCCCAGCAGACCCTCGCCCGGGAGGCCCCGAGCCAGTAGACCTCCGCCGGGCAGTCCTCCATCGGGCAAACCCTCGCCGGGCAGCACTCCGCCGGGCAGACCTCCGCCCGGGAGATCGCCCACCGGAAGTGCGCTGCCCGGAAGTGCGCCAGTTGGGAAACCGTCGGCCGGAAGTGCGGCGACCGGGGGGCCTGCGACTGGGGAGTCCTTGACCAGGGGGCCTTCGACGGGGAGAGTGCTGCCGGCGGAAGGGGCGACGGGCGTGGCCGCTGGGGCTGCGGCCGGGGCAGATGCCGCAGGTGCCCCACTTGTGGCCATCTGAGCGCCTGTCGAGCCCTCTGCCCCTTCGTGAGGCCCAGCGAATCCCGGAAGCGTAGCTCCATGGCCGGGGTCTCCAGCAAGAGGTGCAGCCCCTTGGCCAGGGCTTCCAAGCGGCGCCGTGCCGAGCTCGGCGCGGCTGTCGACGGGCACGGCGTCCGGCTGGCTCAGCCCCGCGAGAGGCGCGGCATCCGGCTGAGCCAGCCCCCCGAGGGGACCGGTGTGCGGATGGACGGAGGCGACGTCACAGATCCCGGAATACTCGAAGGGCGGAACGCCGGGGGACAGCGCCGTCCGGGCGAGCTGGAATCCGGACGGCGGCATGCGGTTGATCCGCACACGCTCCCAGGCCCGTTCCCACTCCGGCACCCGATGCTCGGGCACCCCGCAAGCCCGCAGGAACGTCACCATCACCGCCTTCTTCGGAAACCGCCGTCCGGCCAGCATGTCCGCACAGGTCGCCCGGGGAAGCCGGGGCCCGCCCGCCCTGTCCGCCCGCGCCTGGAGCTCCCGCAACGACACGTCCGCCCGCGCGAACTGCTCGGCGAGGAGCCTCACCAGACCCTCGTGACAGCTCACCGACTCCACGCCGGGTTCCGCGCCTTCCTGGTCCTCGCCCATCGCCCCTCTCCCCGACCGGCCTTCTTCTGTCCGACAGTGTACGAACGATGACCGTACGTGTCCGGGGGGATTTCAGGGACGTCCGAGTCAGGCTCGCGCGTGGACGACTCCGGACGAGTCTGTCCGCCCTGCTGTTGGACACCGGCGCTCGGTCGCTTTCCTGGCATTCGAGCGCAGACCAGCGCCGAAACCCCGAGCAGCACAAGCAGAACGAGCAGAAGAGGAAGACGACATGAACAGGAAACTGGCACTGGCAGCCGGTGTCGCCGCCGTCCTTTCCGGGCTTGTCATCCCGTCCGCGCCCGCCTCGGCCGGCAGCCTCCAGTGCAACAGCGGCCGGGCCCCGGAGGACGGCTACGTCGGCCGCGCCGACTGCCACAACCCGACCGGCCAGACCTGGGTCTACCGCGCCGTGATCACGTGCGGCTGGAGCCCGGACGTCGTCGGCCCGTGGGTCACGCTCGGGCCTGGCGCCTCGGGCCGGTCCGAGGGCAAATGCGCGAGCTGGGGCAGCGGCGTCGGCGCTGTAGGCGTCGACGAACGCCAGGCCTGAGACCCCGCCCGGCCCCGCCCAGTCCGGGCCCCCCGGGGTCCGAGGTGCGGGGCTGACAGGGCTCAAATGCGCCCTCGGATCCGAGGCGTGGGCGGGTGGGGCGCGGCTCGTCGTTGAGGAGCCGGGGCGCGGTCGGGGTGGGCGGCACCTCGCCGGGCATCCGTGCGGCACGCGCTCCCCTTACGCGGTCGCACGGGTGTCCACCGCGCTCCCTCGTGCCCACCCGGGCACGAGCTCCCGTTGCAGGGTCGCGCGGGTGTCCACCGCACTCCCTTGCGTCCCCCCGGGGCCGTCCGCCCGGGGTCGTCCGCCCGGGGTCGTCCGCTCGGGGCCGTCCGCTCGGGGCCGTCCGCTCGGGGCCGTCCGCCCGGGGCCGTCCGCCCAGGGTCGTCCGCCTCTGTCCACTTCGCCACTGCGCCGGCATCGACTGCGCGACCCCTTCGGGTGAGCGCAGGCGTCCGTTGCGGGCCCTCTCCGCCGCTGCGTCGGCGTTCGCCGCGGACACCCCTCCGTCACCCCGCGCGGGTCCGTTCACCGTGTGGAGGCGCGCCGCCGGCGTTCGCCGGGGGCACGCCCGTTCGCCGTACGGACGGGCGTCGCCGGCGGCCGCCGGAGGGCCCTTCCGGCCACGGCGTGGACGGGCGTCGCCGGGGCGTGTTTGTTGCTGCGTGCCTGGTCCGGAGGTTCGCGTCGGTACAGGGGGGCTGCTAGTGTGGCGATGGCCTCCGTGGGTGATTCCCCAGGCGAGACCCAGGTGGCATGATCTGATTTCGGTTGTCGGAGGTTCCTGGGGCATACTGGTAGCACCCCACCCGATCAGGTGAGTTACTAATGTGCTCCCAGCTTCGGGTATCCTCTACGGGCCGGGAGTTTCCGGCCAAGGCGGAGTAGCTCAGTCAGGCAGAGCAAACGGCTCATAATCGTTGTGTCGCCGGTTCAAGTCCGGCCTCCGCTACTACCCAATCCCAGGTCGGTCGGCCTGGGTACGGGTGTGTCCATGTCCCGAACGTAGAAAGGCACTCCCAAGTGGCTGCCACCGACGTTAGGCCGAAGATCACGCTGGCCTGCCAGGAGTGCAAGCACCGCAACTACATCACGCGGAAGAACCGGCGCAACGACCCGGATCGGCTTGAGCTGAAGAAGTACTGCCCGAACTGCCGCTGCCACCGCGCGCACCGCGAAACCCGCTAGCGGTACTTCTGCCTCCATATCGCACAACCGGCGTCCCGGACGGGGCGCCGGTTTGTCGTGTTTTCACTGCTTTGAGACGCCTTTCTAGGCGCTGACCCGGGCCCCGGCAAAAAGCACGCCATGAGCGGCGACAGCCGAACCTTGTTCTGTTACCGTCTGCCTCAGCAGCGCTCGTTGAAGACATACGAGGGAGCACTGATGGCCTTGAACCGTGACTTCGTGGGCAGGACCTATCCATCCGCCGCCCCGTACGAGGTCAGCCGGGTGAAGATCAAGGAGTTCGCGGCGGCGATCGGCGACAACAACCCGGTCTACCGCGACAGGGAGGCCGCCAGGGCCGCCGGATACCCCGACGTGATCGCGCCGCCCACGTTCCCCATCGTGTTCAGCCTGCAGGCGGGCGGCGAGGCGCTGGTCGATCCCGAACTGGGCCTGAACCTGGCGATGGTGGTCCACGGCGAGCAGCGGTTCGAGTACGTCAGGCCCGTCTGCGCAGGCGACGAGCTGGTCACCACCGCGACGATCACCGACATCAGGAGCGCCGGACGCAACGAGCTGCTGACGATCAGGAGCGACGTGACGACGGTCGCCGGAGAGCCGGTCTGCACGACCTACAACACGATCGTCGAGCGCGGAGGGGCGGGCTGAGATGGCGGCCACGGTGAGGTACGACGAGGTCGAGGTCGGGCAGGAGCTCCCGGTCGTGGGCTACAACGTCCGGCGGCTGAACCTCGTCATGTACGCCGGCGCCTCCGGCGACTTCAACCAGATCCACTGGAACGAGCGCTTCGCCCGGACGGTCGGGCTGCCCGACGTGATCGCGCACGGCATGTTCACGATGGCGCAGGCGGGCCGGTTCGTCACGGACTGGGCGGGCGATCCGGGCGCCGTGCTGGACTTCGGCGTGCGGTTCTCGTCGATGGTGATCGTGCCCGACGACGACCAGGGCGCGACGATCTCGGTGAGCGGGGTCGTCGAGGAGAAGCTGGAGGACAAGCGGGTGGTCGTCGGGCTGACGGCCAAGGCGGGCGACGCGAGGGTCCTGTCGAAGGCGCGTGCGGTGGTACAGCTCTCCTGATCCCGTGATACGTCGGGCGGGTCGCGGGTAGCCCGTGTTGTTATGAGTGAAGTTGCGCGACAGGTCTGGCCCACCGTCCGTTCCATCCCCGTGTCGTCCGTGACCGATGCCAAGCCTCCTGCTCACCTGCGTCCCGCGTCCCCTGAACAGGTGGGGGGCAGCAGCGGCACCGGACGGGACACCACGGGCGGTTCGGCCACCGGCGTCGGCACGGGCCGCGCCCGGCCCAGGGGGGCGGGCGCGCACGGGAACCCCGCCGCCGCGCTGGGCTTCTCCGGCGACCCCGGCCAGCACGGCGACCCCGACGACACGATGCTGCACGCCCAGCGCGTCTGGGACGGCACCCTCGCCACGAACCGCATGGACGACCTGGGCGTCAACACCGAGCGCCAGCGCGTCGAGACCAAGGACGTGACGGTCTCCGCCGGGCTGCTCGTGGACGGCCGGCCCGGGGACGTGCTGGCGTGCGTCCAGTCGGTGATCGAGCACACGCGCGCCCGGATCCTGGCCCTCGACCTGGGGAACGTCGACGGCGCGGGAGACGTCCTGGACGAGCTGGCCGAACGGTACCCGGAGCGGATCGTGGTGTGGCACGTCGCCGAGACCTCGCGGGCGGCCGGGGGCACGGCGGGGTGGGGAGAAGGGCGTACCAAGCTGTTGCGGCTGGACGAGTCCGAGGTGCACGTGCTGATGGAGACCTCGCTCGCCCTGACGGGGGACGCCTTGACGCCGCTGGTGGCGGCCATCGTGGAAGGGGCGGTGGCGGCGGGGTGGCAGGCGGCCGAGGCCGAGGAGCCCGGCAGGGTGGGGGCGTTGCGCTGCGACCTCATGGCGGTGCGCAGGTCGGCGGCGCTGGGGGCGTTCCCCGAGGGTGTGGAGCGCGGCGAGGAGGCCGACCTGGAGTTCTCCCATGCGCTGGAGGGCAGCCTGGTGGTGCCCGAAGGCCCCCTCCCGGTCCACCGCCTCGGCTCCCCCCACCATGACCAGCCCCTCCACAGCTGACCCCGCCCCCTCCCCGGGAGCCGATCGGCAGCGTCGGCGCGGGCGCGGGCGGCGGCGCAGGGGGCCGCCGGGGCAGGTGGCGGTTCGGGTCAGGGAAAGCCGTCGGGTGCGGGGTGGTCGCGGTTGTGAGGAGGTGCAGGGGTTCGGGGCGGTGTCGTGGGGGCTGGGGGGCTCATAAGCTTGGGGGCCATGGAGATGCTCGCGTCGCACACCACCCTGGGCCTGGGCGGCCCCGCCCGCGACTTCGCCGAGGCGGTCACGGCGGAGCAGCTCGTGTCCCTCGTCGCCGAGGCCGACATGAACGGGGTGCCGATCCTGGTGCTCGGCGGCGGCAGCAACGTGGTGATCGGTGACGAAGGCTTCGACGGCCTGGTCGTCAAGGTGGCCACCGAGGGCGTGACGGTCTCCAGGGACGGCGAGCAGGTGCTGCTCACTGTCGAGGCCGGCCAGGACTGGGATCCGCTGGTCGAGCGGGCCGTGGCCGAGGGGTGGTCCGGCATCGAGTGCATGTCCGGCATCCCGGGCCTGGTGGGCTCCACGCCGATCCAGAACGTCGGCGCGTACGGCCAGGAGGTGGCGCAGACCATCAGGTGCGTGCGGGCCTACGACCGGCTCACCCGGCAGGTGGTCGACCTGGAGGCGCGCCAGTGCGGGTTCTCCTACCGCGACAGCGCGTTCAAGCGGGACCTGTCGCGGCACGTGGTGCTCGCCGTGACGTACGCACTGGATGTGTCGGACATGTCCGGCCCGGTGGCCTACCAGGAGCTGGCCGGGCGGCTCGGGGTGGAGCTCGGCGGCCGCGTGCCCCTCGGGCCGGCCCGTGAAGCCGTCCTGGGGCTGCGGAGGGGCAAGGGCATGGTCTTCGATCCGGCGGCCGACCCCGACAGCCGCAGCGCGGGCTCGTTCTTCACCAACCCGATCCTGACCGCCGAGGAGGCCGCCGAGCTGGCCGTACGCGCTCCCGGCCACCCCCGCTGGGACATGCCCGACGGCCGCGTCAAGGTGCCGGCCGCCTGGCTGATCGAGCAGGCGGGCTTCCCCAAGGGCTACGAGCGCGGCCCGGTGCGCATCTCCACCAAGCACACGCTGGCCCTCACCAATCCCTCGGGCGCCGCCTCCACGGCCGACCTGCTGGGGCTGGCCGCGGAGGTGCGCGACGGGGTGCGGGAGAAGTTCGGCGTGACGCTGGTCAACGAACCGGTGCTGGTCGGCTGCACACTGACGGCCGAGCCGGTGTCCGAGCCGGTGTCCGAGCCGGTGTCCGAGCCGGTGTCCGAGCCGGTGTCCGAGCCGGTGTCCGAGCCGGTGTCCGAGCTGGGGGAACAGCCGGCGGAATGACGGCTCCACGTGGGCTGTTATGGTGTGTTGGTAATTCCGAAGGGGAGTAGTCCCAATCGTGTGATCGACATACTGGCGCGTGATCGCGCCCGGTCACACGGGCCTTGACGGGCGGACGAGACCTTCGGCCTGGCAGTCATGACACAAAGACGCTGCCGGGCCGAAAGTCGTGCCCGAAGATCCCCCGGGTGCCTGCTTCCGGTCTGGTCGCGGGGAAGAGTACCGGTTGGAAGCGTTCTGGATCAGTCTCGCGGTCATTTTCGTGGCCGAGCTCGGTGACAAGAGCCAGCTCATGGCGATGACGTTCGCCACCCGTTTCAAGCCCTGGCCCGTGCTCGCGGGCATCACCATCGCCACCACCGTCGTGCACCTGCTGAGCGTGGCCGTGGGCGGGCTGGTCGGGAAGGCCCTGCCGACGACGGCCATCTCGATCGTGGCCGGCATCGCCTTCCTCGGGTTCGCCCTGTGGACGTTGCGGGGCGACGAGCTGACCAAGGAGGAAGAGGACAAGGCCCGCAAGACGACCAGGAACGTCCTGGTCGCGGTGACCGTGGCGTTCTTCCTGAGCGAGCTGGGCGACAAGACGATGCTCGCCACGATCACCCTGGCCACGCAGCACGGCTGGGTCGGCACGTGGATCGGCTCCACCGTGGGCATGGTCGCCGCCGACGCCCTGGCCATCCTGGTGGGCCGCCTGCTCGGCAAGCACCTCCCCGAGAAGGTCATCCGGTACGGCGCCGCCGCCGCGTTCGCGGTGTTCGGCGTCATCCTGCTGGTCGAGGCGCTGATCTAAGAGCGCGGCAGCCGTTCGTGGACGTCGGCGAGCAGGCCGAGCACGGGCTCGCGGCTCTCCCGGGCGAAGGCGGCCTCCACCGCCCTGGCCGCGGGCCCGTCGCCGAGCCAGGCGAGGACCTGGGCGTGGGCGGGGGCGTCGCGATCCCAGAAGGCGTTGGTCAGCCGCCGCCCGGACAGGCCGTCGGTGACGAAGTCGCGCAGGTGGGCGATCGCCGCCTCGCTCTCCAGCGCGGCCCAGGCGTCGAGGAAGGGCGCCAGGTCGACGCCGGTGGCGGCGACGGCGCACAACACCGCGCCGGCCGGCGGACGGGACGGACGGCGGCGCAGCGTGCCGAGCCACCACTCGTGCAGGAACGCGGTGACGGCCGCGCGTTCGCCGCCCGGCCAGCCGTGCCAGCCGGCGACGGCCAGCTTGCCGAGGACGATCTCCGGGTCGGGGTAGGAGAACGCGTCGGCCGCCGCGCATTCGAGCAGGCGCGGCAGGAAGTAGCGGAAGGCGGGGACGTCCCCCCACGTGGTGAGCGCCTTGGCCGCGTAACGGGCCAGCGAGCCCGCCTCGATCGCCGAGACCGGGCCGGACAGCAGGCACGCCTGCTCGCCCGGCTCGACGCAGTGGGGGCAGCCGGGCACGCTCGCGGGCCTCGCGACGGCTCCGAACACCTCGTAGAGCCGCCCGAGGGCGGTCGCCGTCAGTCGAGGGTGAAGTAGTCGGGGCCCGCGTAACGGCCGGTGGCGAGCTTCTGGCGCTGCATGAGCAGGTCGTTGAGCAGCGAGGACGCGCCCAGCCTGAACCAGTCGGGGGAGAGCCAGTCGTCGCCCGCCGTCTCGTTGACCAGCACCAGGTTCTTGATGGCGTCCTTGGTCGTGCGGATGCCGCCGGCCGGCTTCACGCCCACCTGGCGGCCGGTGGTGTCGCGGAAGTCGCGCACCGCCTCCAGCATGATCAGGGTCACCGGCAGCGTGGCCGCGGGGGACACCTTGCCGGTGGAGGTCTTGATGAAGTCGGCGCCCGCGATCATGGCCAGCCAGGACGCCCGGCGCACGTTGTCGTAGGTCGCCAGCTCGCCCGTCTCCAGGATCACCTTCAGGTGCGCGGCGCCGCAGGCGGCCTTGACCGCGACGATCTCGTCGTGGACCTTCATGTAGTCGCCGGACAGGAACGCGCCGCGGTCGATCACCATGTCGATCTCGTCGGCGCCCGCGGCCACGGCCAGCGCCGTGTCGCTCACCTTGACCTCCAGCGAGGAGCGCCCGCTGGGGAAGGCGGTGGCGACCGAGGCCACCTTGACGCCCGACCCGGCCACCGCCCGGACGGCCACCTCCACCATGTCGGGATAGACGCAGACCGCCGCCACCTTGGGAGCGCCGCCGCCCGGGTGCACGGCCTTGGTGCACATGGCCCGCACCTTGCCCGCCGTGTCGGCGCCTTCGAGCGTCGTCAGGTCGACCATGGAGATGGCCAGGTCGATGGCCTGGGCCTTGGCCGTGGTCTTGATGGAACGGGTGCCGAGCATGGCCGCCCGCTGGTCGGCGCCCACCCGGTCGACTCCGGGAAGGCCGTGCAGGAAGGCGCGCAGCGTCGCGTGGGACGAGGCGACGTCCGCGAGCGAGGTAGTCACAGTTGACACCTTCACAGCATCGCCGACCAGGGCCACTACCTCCAAACCGGACGGACGGGAACGCCGCCTAAGGCGGGCCGGGCCCGGTCCTAGGTATGTCCGGCCCCGCCTGCGCCCGCAGATAGGTCATCCACCCGATGTGGCGGGCCGGGCCTTAGGCCGAACATTGAAGATGTCAGGAAAAAGCAGCAAATGTTCAGGAGAACACGTTGAACCCCGAACTCGAGTACGAGCTCATGAAGTCCTACGCCAGCGAGCTTCGGCGGGCCGCCGCCGAGCACCGTCGAGTACGCGAGGCCATGAAGGGAAACAAGGCCGAGCGGCGCTCGGTCTTCGGCAAGCTTCGTTCGTCATGACCGCCCCCAGAGAGCCCGGCCGCGTCATCAGTTGTGGCGGCCGGGCCTCTGCACCCCCCTGAAACCCCCTGAAACCCCGTCGAAACTGATTGATAGGGCATGGCATGCTGAACGACATGCTGGGACGTTCGGTGAGTCCCGTCTTCGTCGGGCGGGCGGAGGAGCTCGCCGCTCTCGCAGAGAGCTTCGACGAGGCACGTAAGGGCACGGTGACGGCCGTGCTCATGGGCGGGGAGGCTGGGGTCGGCAAGAGCCGGCTCGTGCAGCGCTTCGCCGAGTCCTGCATGGCCGACGGCGCGCAGGTGCTGGTCGGCGGCTGTGTCGAGCTGTCGGCCGAGGGCCTTGCCTACGCGCCCTTCACCGCCGCGCTCAGACAGCTCGTCAGGGAGCAGGGCCCCGCCGCGGTGGCCGCGCTGCTGCCCGAAGGCGCCCAGCGAGACCTGGCCAGGCTGCTGCCGGAGTTCGGCGAGCCCAGCGGCGACGGAGAGACGGAAACGGGCCGCGCCCGGCTCTTCGAGCAGTTCCTCACCCTTCTCGAACGCCTCGCGGACAGCCGCCCCACGGTCCTCGTCATCGAGGACATCCACTGGGCCGACCGCTCCAGCCGCGACCTGATCGCGTTCCTCAGCCGTAACCTGCACGCCCCGCAGGTGCTCATCGTCATGACCTACCGCTCCGACGACCTGCACCGGCAACATCCGCTCCGCCCCGTGCTGGCCGAGCTCGGCCGGGTGAACGGCGTCCACCGCCTCGACCTGCCCCGCCTGTCGCGCGACGAGGTGGCCGCGCAGATGGCCGGCATCCTCGGCTCCGCGCCCGAATATGTGAAGGTCCAGAAAGTCTACGAACGCAGCGAGGGCATTCCGCTGTTCGTGGAGGCGCTGCTCGACGGCGGCGAGGACTGCACGTTCCCCGAGTCCATGCAGGACCTCATCCTCAGCGCCGTCGAACGGCTGCCCGAGGACACCCAGCGCGTCCTGCGCATGGCCGCGGCGGGCGGCAACCGGGTCGGCCACGCGCTGCTGGCCGCCGTCAGCGGGCTGTCGGAGATCGAGCTGGAGGCGGCCCTGCGCCCGGCCATCGCCGGGAACGTGCTGCAGATCGCCGACAACCGCGCCTACGTCTTCCGGCACGCGCTGATCCAGGAGGCCGTGCACGAGGAGCTGCTGCCGGGTGAGCACCAGCGCCTGCACTCCCGGTACGCCGAGGAGATCTCCAAGGACCGCTCGCTCGTCCCGCCCGGCCGCGCCCCCGTCGAGCTGGCCCACCATTGGTACGGCGCCCGCAACGACCTCTGGGCCCTGGTGTCGGCCTGGGAGGCCGCGCAGAAGTCGTTCAAGGCGTACGCCTACACCGAGGCCGTGCCGTTGCTGGAACGCGTGCTCATGCTCTGGGACCGGGTCCCCGACGCCGCCCGGCGCATCGGCGTCGACCACACCGCCGTGCTCGAACGCGCCTCCGAGGCCGCGAACGCCGGCGGCGAGGTGGACAAGGGCGTGAAGTTCGTCAAGGCCGCCCTCGCCGAGCTGGACGAGACCAAGGAGCCGGGCCGGGTGGCCCAGCTCATCGTGCGGCAGGCGTCGTTCAAGGCGTCGAAGGGCCAGATGGGCGTCATCGAGCTGCTCCGGCACGCCCTGCGGCTGGCGCCCGAGCCGGGCCCGGTGCGCGCGGAGGTCGTCATGCCGCTGAGCAGGCAGCTCATGCTCCGCGGCCAGATCACCGAGGGCGAGGAGCTGATCCACGAGGGCCTCGACCTGGTCAGGCGGTCCGGCGACAAGTGCCTCGAAGGCGACCTGCTGATGAACCTGGCGCTCGGCCACTCGCTCAGAGGCGAGCTGGAGCGGGTCATCGCCGTCAACGAGCAGGCGATGGCAGTCGGCAAGACCGAGAGCTCGGGCCGCATCATCGTCAGGGCGATCGGCAACAACATCGACTCCCTCATCGACATGGGCCGCGCCGAGGAGGCCCTGCGCCTGTCGCAGGAGGGCTGGGAGTACGCCAAGAAGTACGGCAGGCTGCGCGGCAGCGGGCTGTTCATCCTCAACAACTGGGCCGAGGCGCTGGAGTCGCTCGGCCGCTGGGACGAGGCGCTCGACCTCGTGGACAGCGCGCTCAACTACGGGCCCGTCCTGCGCACCCAGTACGCGCTGCTGCGCGTCCGGGCCGACATCGGGCTGGCCAGGGGCGACCTGCAGCGCGTCGAGGGCATCCTGTCGGAGATCGGCGTGCTGAAGGACCGTCCCGAGGACTTCGTCCAGGACGTGATCAGCAACGCGCGGCTGCACATCGGCTGGCACCTGCTCAAGGGTGAGCCGTGGGCGGCGCTGGCCGTGGCCGAGCGGGCGCTGTCGCATCCGCGGCTGCCGAGCAAGGCCATGCTGGGCTGGCGGCTGCTCTCCCTGCTGCGCACGGTCTGCGACGCGGCGGAGGACCTCGAACCCGGCCGGACCGCCGCGGTACGGGCGCACGCCGCAGAAGTGGCGGCCGAGCTGACGATCAGCGGGCCGGTGGCGGAGGCGTACCGGCTGTCCTACAGCGGCGACTTCGACGCCTCGGCGGCGGCGTGGGAGCGGCTGATGCGTCCGCACAACCAGGCCAAGGCGCTGCTGCGGGCGGCCGGCGTCGCGGCCAGGAGCGGTGACAGGGAGGGCGCGGCGTCCAGGCTCCGGCAGGCGCGTCCGCTCGCCGCGGCGCTGCGCGCGACCCCGCTCGCCGAGGAGATCGAGGCGCTGTCGCGGCGCGTGGGCGGTGGCCCGCAGGCCCAGGAGACGCCGTCGGAGCTGCTGACGCCGCGTGAGCTGGAGGTGCTGCGCCTGGTGACCCAGGGACGCACCAACCGCGACATCGCCGCCGAACTGTTCATCTCGGCGAAAACCGTCAGTGTGCACGTCTCGAACATCCTGGCCAAGCTGGGTGTCACCACGCGCGGAGAGGCCGCCGCGGCGGCGCACCGCCTGTCACTCCTGTCCTAGGAGCTCCGGGCCCCTCTGAGCACTCGGACCGACCGTCTACGCTGGCAAGGTGATGTCCCTATACCTCACCCTGGCGTGACGGCGATGTTCGACTACGCACCCGCGCCAGAGTCGCGCGACATTGTCGATCTCAAGCCGTCGTACGGGTTGTTCATCAACGGTGAGTTCGTGGACGGCTCCGGCTCCCCCTTCAAGACGGTCAACCCGGCGACGGAGGAGAAGCTGGCGGAAGTCGCCTCGGCCTCCTCCGACGACGTCGACCGGGCCGTGCAGGCGGCGCGCAAGGCGTTCGGCGTGTGGAGCGCCCTGCCGGGCGCCGAGCGGGCCAAGTACCTGTTCCGCATCGCGCGCCTGATCCAGGAGCGGGCCCGCGAGCTGGCCGTCCTGGAGTCCCTCGACAACGGCAAGCCCATCCGCGAGTCGCGCGACGTCGACCTGCCGCTGGTCGCGGCCCACTTCTTCTACTACGCGGGCTGGGCCGACAAGCTGGCCTACGCCGGGTTCGGGAGCAAGCCGCTCGGGGTGGCCGGGCAGGTCATCCCGTGGAACTTCCCGCTGCTCATGCTGGCCTGGAAGATCGCGCCCGCGCTGGCCTGCGGCAACACGGTGGTGCTCAAGCCCGCCGAGACGACCCCGCTGACCGCGCTGCTGTTCGCGGAGATCTGTCAGCAGGCCGAGCTGCCGCCCGGCGTGGTCAACATCGTGACCGGCGCGGGCGACACCGGCGCCGCCCTGGTGGCCCACCCCGACGTCAACAAGGTGGCCTTCACCGGCTCGACCGAGGTTGGCCGGATCATCGCCCGCACGGTCGCGGGCACCGACAAGAAGCTCACGCTGGAGCTCGGCGGCAAGGCCGCGAACATCGTGTTCGAGGACGCCGCCGTCGACCAGGCGGTCGAGGGCATCGTCAACGGCATCTTCTTCAACCAGGGCCACGTCTGCTGCGCCGGCTCGCGGCTGCTGGTGCAGGAGTCGGTGCACGACGAGCTGCTGGAGTCGCTGAAGCGGCGGCTCGGCACGCTGCGGCTCGGCGACCCGCTGGACAAGAACACCGACATCGGCGCGATCAACTCGGCCGAGCAGCTGGCCAAGATCCGCGAGCTGTCCGAGGCCGGGGCCGACGAGGGCGCCGAGCGCTGGTCGCCCGCGTGCGAGCTGCCCGAGCGCGGCTACTGGTTCCCGCCCACCCTGTTCACCGGGGTCGCCCAGTCCCACCGGATCGCCCGGGAGGAGATCTTCGGGCCGGTGCTGTCCGTGCTGACCTTCCGCACCCCGGCCGAGGCCGTGGAGAAGGCCAACAACACCCCGTACGGGCTGTCGGCCGGGGTCTGGACCGAGAAGGGCTCGCGCATCCTGTGGATGGCCGACCGGCTGCGGGCCGGGGTCGTCTGGGCCAACACGTTCAACAAGTTCGACCCCACCTCGCCGTTCGGCGGCTACAAGGAGTCGGGGTACGGCCGTGAGGGCGGGCTCGCCGGGCTGGAGGCCTACCTTGACGTGTGATCATCGCCGTGCCGGGCGGTCCGGGCGGCGTGCCCAGGCCACCCGCGGGCACGCCTTCGCCCGCGCCGGCCGGCCCGTACGCGTCGGCTGGTACGCCCACCGCTGCGGCGTCAGCAGGTGCGGCCAGGTGTTCGCCCCGGTCCAGACGTCGCAGGAGTCCACGTGGAGAGGTCGGGGCGATGAGTAGGTTGTCCGTCAGAAAGACCTACAAGCTGTACATCGGCGGGGCCTTCCCGCGCTCGGAGAGTGGGAGGTCCTATCCCGTGACCTCGCCCAAGGGCGACTTCCTCGCCAACGCCTCGCGCGCCTCGCGCAAGGACGCGCGCGACGCCGTGGTGGCCGCGCGCAAGGCGTTCCCCGGCTGGTCCGGCGCGACCCCCTACAACCGGGGGCAGATCCTCTACCGTGTCGCCGAGATGCTGGAGGGGCGGCGCGGGCAGTTCGCCGAGGAGCTGGGCCTGGGCAAGAAGGCCGCCCTTGAGTCGGTGGACGCGGCGGTCGACCGGCTGGTCTGGTACGCGGGCTGGTCCGACAAGATCACGGCGGTGCGGGGGTCGGCGAACCCGGTGGCGGGGCCGTACCTCAACCTGTCCTCGCCGGAGCCGACCGGGGTCGTGGCCGTGGTCGCGCCCGCCGATCCGCTGCTCGGGCTGGTGTCCGTGGTCGCTCCGGTGATCGTCACCGGCAACACGTGCGTCGTGGTCGCCTCCGAGCCCTCGCCGCTCGCCTCGATCACGCTGGCCGAGGTGCTGGCCACGTCCGACCTGCCGGGCGGGGTGGTCAACATCCTGACGGGTCAGCAGGCCGAGCTGGCGCCCTGGCTGGCTGCGCACATGGACGTCAACGCGCTCGACCTCACCGGGGTCGAGGACGCCGACCTGGCGCTGCGCTGCGAGCAGGAGGCGGCCGAGAACCTCAAGCGCGTGCTGCGTCCCGTGCGCGAGGACTGGACGGCCGATCCGGGGCTCGGGCGGATGACGCGGTTCCTGGAGACCAAGACCGTCTGGCACCCAGCGGGCGTCTAAGAGAGACAGGCGGCTAGGAGAAGCCGGGCGGGCGCAGCGGCGGGTGGGCCGCCTGGAGCTGGGCGGCCAGGGCCAGCAGGTGCGGCTCGCCGCCCGGCGGCGCCACCAGCTGCACGCCGATCGGCAGCGCGCTGGAGTGCGTGGCGACCGGCACGGCCATCGCGGGCCAGCCGCACAGGTTCCACGCGCCCGTGGTGGGCGCGTACCTGACGTTGGCCAGCAGGTTGGGCAGGAGGCCGCGCCCGCCCCAGCGGTCGGCGCGCGGCGGCAGGGCGGCGAGCGCCGGCGTGATCATCACGTCGGCGTCGCCGAACCAGGTGTCGGCGCCGTAGCCGCTCCAGCGCTCGCGGCCGCGCCGGCCGTCCAGGCCGATCCTGGTGAGCACGCGGCCGGCGCGGGCCAGCGCGCGGGTACGGCGTTCCAGGCCGTGCGGATCGAGACCGTCCGCGGCGGCGGCGGCCCGGCCGAGCCAGGTGGCCACCGCGGCGGGGCCGAGCCAGGCGGGCAGGCGGTGCGGGTGCTCGACCACGGTGTGCCCGGCGTGCCGCAACGTCTCGGCCGCCGCGCGCACCGCCGCCTGGAACTCCCGGTCGACGGGCAGGCCCGGCGGCAGCGGCTGAGGGGCGTAGGCCACCCGCAGGTCGAACGGCTCCGGGCTGTCCTGCGGCGGTTGCGGCTCCCACACCTCGTCGTCGTCGGCCCAGACCGAGCGCAGCATGCGCGGCTTCGGCTCGACCCGGCGGCCGGTACGCCACGCCTCCGCCAGCGCCGGGTCGGCGGCCAGCACGGACAGCGCGAGCGACAGGTCGGCCGCGGTCGTGGCGAGGGGGCCGTTCTCGGTGAGCCCGTCCCAGTCGTCGGCGGGCGGCGGGACCAGGCCGGTTCCCGGTTTGACGGCCAGCACGCCGCAGCAGGCGCCCGGGATGCGCAGCGACCCCATGCCGTCGTTGCCGAGCGCGATGGGGACCATCCCGGCCGCCACCGCCGCCGCGCTGCCCGAGGACGAGCCGCCGGCGGTGCGGGCGAGGTTCCAGGGGTTGCGCACGACGCCGTACGGGCTGTCGCCGAAGCCGACCAGCCCCAGCTCCGGCAGGTTGGTCAGCCCGACGATCACCGCGCCCGCCGCGCGCAGACGGGCCACGGCCGGATGATCCTCCCGGGCGGGCGCGCCGGACGTGGCCGCCGAGCCGGCGCGGGTGGGCTCGCCGGCCACCTCCAGGTTGTCCTTGACCGCCACCGGGACCCCGGCGAGCGGCAGGTCGGCCAGGTCGCGGCGGTCGCCCACGGCCCGCGCCTCGTCCATCGCCTGCTTCCTGACCAGCCGGAAGGCGCCCACCCGGGAATCCCGCTCGGAGATGCGGTGAAGGTGCTGCTCCACGACGGTCGTGGCCGTGACGTCGCCGCGCCGGACGGCCGCCGCGATCTCGATGGCGGTCCTGCCTGCCCACAACATGTCTAGAGTGTGCAGGTTTTCACTCTTCCTTGCGAGAGCCCCTGCCGGGCTCCCGCCCGGCCTCCTTCAGCGCCAGCCGCAGCGCGAACTCGATCTGCGCGTTGATGCTGCGCAGGTCGTCGGCCGCCCACTTGGCGATGGCGTCGTAGACGGCCGGGTCGAGGCGGAGCAGGAGCTTCTTCCGCTCAGGCATACAGACTGCCGGCGTTCACCACCGGCTGGGTCGCCCGGTCGCCGCACAGGACGACCAGGAGGTTGGAGACCATCTGGGCCTTGCGCTCCTCGTCGAGCTCCACGACCCCCTCGGCGGCCAGCCGGTCGAGCGCGAGCTGGACCATGCCGACCGCGCCCTCGACGATCCTGGTGCGGGCGGCCACCACCTGGCTGGCCTGCTGGCGCACCAGCATGGCCTGGGCGATCTCCGGCGCGTAGGCCAGGTGGGTGATCCGGGCCTCCAGGATCTCGATGCCGGCCAGCTCGGTGCGCTCGCGCAGCTCGGCGGTCAGCTCGCCGGCGACCTCGGCGCCGTCGCGCAGGCTGGTGCGCTCGGGCTCGTGCGAGTCGTACGGGTGGGTGGTCGCGAGGTGGCGCACGGCGGCCTCGGACTGGATCGCGATGTACTGCTCGTAGTCGTCGACGGAGAAGGCGGCCTTGGCCGTGTCGGTGACCTTGTAGACCACCACCGCGGCGATCTCGACCGGGTTGCCGTCGGCGTCGTTGACCTTGAGCTTGGCGGTCTCGAAGTTGCGCACCCGGAGGCTGATGCGGCGCTTGGTGGTGAACGGCGCCACCCACTGAAGGCCCGCCACGTTGACCGTGCCGACGTAGCGGCCGAGGAACTGCACGACCTTGGCCTCGTTGGGGTTGACCACGGTGAAGCCGGAGGCCACGAGCGCGAAGAGCACGATCCAGGCTATGCCGAGCGTCTTGATCGAGACCAGCGCCGCGCCGCCCAGCAGGAGGAGGACAAGCAGGACGAGGAATCCGTTGACCCGGAAAGCACGACGTTCCATCGCGACTCCTTGCTATCGAAGTGATATCACCATGATAGCCATATAAACTCCATGCGCGTGAACGGATCTTCACTTGCCATCCGCCAGCGCTCGCTGGGTGACCCTTCGATCGAGTTCCCGCTGTCCCCGCCGCTGACGAGGGGCTGCCCGCGCACCAGCACCGCTGAGCTCGCCTATCCGGTCGAGGTCGTCTACGACTACGCGCGCCTCGACAAGGGGCTGTTCGACCAGGAGCCGGGGCCGGACATCGCGCGGTGGTCGCCGCTGCTGCCGTCCCTGGAGGCGCCGACGCTGGGCGAGGGCGGGACGCCGCTGCTGGAGTTCGACGGGATCCACGTCAAGGACGAGTCCCAGAACCCGACCTGGTCGCACAAGGACCGGCTGAACCGGGTGGCGGTCAGCGCGGCCCTGGCGGAGGGGGCGGCGGGGGTGGTGGTGGCCTCGTCCGGCAACCACGGCGCCTCGGCCGCCGCGTACGCCGCCCGCGCCGGGTTGCCCGCCATCGTGCTGGCCTCGGCGGACTCGCCGGCCGGCGTGCAGGAGTTCGTGCGGGCGTACGGGGCCAAGGTGTTCTCCGTGCCGGCGGAGGAGCGGTGGCCGCTGCTGCGGGAGGTCGTGGACCGGCTGGGCTACCACCCGGTCAGCAACCAGACCGTGACCCACACCGGCCACCCGTTCGGCCCGGAGGGCTACAAGACGATCGCGTACGAGCTGTTCCTCCAGCTCCGGCGGGTGCCCGCGGCGGTCTTCGCGCCCACCGGGTACGCCGAGCTGCTGTTCGGGATGTGGAAGGGCTTCACCGAGCTGCGGCTGCTCGGGCTGTCCGGGGACGCGCCGCGGATGTTCTCCTGCGAGCCGGCCGCGGGCGGCCCCAACGCGCGGGCCCTGGCCGAGGGCTCACCCGCGGCGGTCGTCGAGCTGGGAGCCAGCCGGGCGTACGGGATCGCGGGGTCGGTCGGCGGCCACCGGGGCGTGCTGGCGGTGCGCGACAGCGGCGGCGAGGCGGTGCTCGTGACGGACGACGAGATGCGCGCCGCCCAGCGGGACCTGGCGCGCCAGGGCATATGGCAGGAGCTGTCGGGGGCGGCGGGCCTGGCGGGCTACCGGAAGCTGCGCCGGGACTTCGACGGGCCGGTGGTGTGCGTGGGCACGTCGAGCGGGTTCAAGGACATGGGGGTGGGCGAGGTGACCCATCCGGTCCGCACCGGTTTGACGGTGGCCGACCTGACGGACTGACCGCGCCCGGCGGGTCAGGGCTTGAGCAGGATGCGCAGGGGCCCGAGGGTGGTGAAGCCGTGGGCGAGGGCGGCCGACGGGTCGCTCTCGTAGCCGACCAGCGGGCGGCCGGGGAACAGCTCGGCCGCCATCGCCACCGTGCCCTCCCAGGCGGCGGACTCGTCGCAGCCCGAGGCGAAGACGTTCGAGACGCCCGTCGCCGTGCCGCTCGCGTTGAGCGCCGCGCCGCAGACCGCGTCGCCCCCGATGCGGCCGAGCACCAGCCGCACCCGCGGCTCGTCGAGCAGCGCGGGCGGGAACAGGCCGGGCGCGCCGCCGGAGAAGCACGCCTGCGCCCACTCCGCCAGCGCCCTGGGGTCGGCGGCCACCTCCCACACGATCGGGTCGCCGGTGGCCGCCCTGAGGGGACGGCCGGGCGCGTCCGGAGCGGGCCGGGCGATCCACTGGGCGGTGAACAGCACGTCGAAGCCCGGCAGGTCGAGCGTGCCGAAGCTGTCCTTGACCGAGGCGCCCGAGCCCGCGTCGATGTGGCCGAGCACGTCGGCCGGCCCGGCGTCGGGGGAGAGCGTGACGGCGTCGGGGTAGAGGACGGGCGTCCTGGCCGGGTTGGTCCAGGCGAGCGGCCCGAAGACGCCGGGACGGCCGTGCGCCCGGCACATCGTGTCGCACCAGGCGGCGTTGTCGCGGACGGCTTCGTCGATCAAGGTCTGCTCCGGTTGACGCGGCGGGTCGGCGGCGCGGTGAGCGGATCCTCCGGCCATGGATGTTTAGGGTAGCGGCCCCTCATCTCGGCCCGTACGGACCGGTAGCCCTCGCGCCAGAACGAGGCCAGGTCGGCGGTCACCGCCACCGGACGGCCCGCCGGGGACAGCAGGTGGACCAGCAGGGGGACGCCGGCGATCCGCGGCGTCTCCTGCCAGCCGAACAGCTCCTGCGGCTTCACCGCCAGCACCGGCTGCTCGCCGGAGTAGTCGATCCTGATCTGCGAGCCGCTGGGCACCTCGACGCGTTCGGGGGCCACGTTCTCCAGGCGTTCGCTCCACGGGATCAGGCGGCGCAGGGCGGCGGCCACGTCGATGCGTTCGACGTCGGCGCGGCGGCGGGCCCTGGACAGCTCCGGCTCCAGCCACTGGTCGGCCAGGGCGATCAGGTCGTCGGTGGCAGGCCACGGCGGGCCGACCGCGCGGTGGGCGAAGGTCAGGCGGTCCTTGAGGTCCTTCGCCTGCCGCGTCCAGGTCAGGAGGTCTTCGGTGCGCAGGCCGTGCAGGATGGCGGGGCGCACGTCGGCGTCCTTGAGCGGCGTGGCGGACAGCTCGATCGCGCCCAGGCGTTCGACCACGCGGGCCGACACGTCGCCGCGCCGCTCGCCCGGCGGCACCCGCCAGGCGACCTCCTCCTCGACCGTGACGGGCAGGGCCAGCCTGGCGATCTCCTCGTCGATCACCACGGCCTGGCGCACGCGGGCCGAGGCCGAGCCCGTGGGCCGGTCGGCGACGGCGATCGCCAGCCACGGCGCGGTGGACAGCCTGGAGCCCTCGGCGAGCTGGGCCTGCGTGCCGGACGCCATGAGATAGCCGCCGCCGCGCCGTCGCGCCACCCGTTCCGGGAACGCCAGCGCCACCGCCATCCCGGCCAGCGCGTCGTCGCTCACCTGCCGTACGTCCGACCCCTGGCCGCAGGCGCGGGCGAGGCGTCTGGTCTCCTGGCGCCAGCGGGCCGCGAAGCCGGTGCCGCCGCTGCGGGCCGCACGCCAGACCTCCGCGAGGTCGTCGCCCGCGTCCCTGGGCAGTTGCTCCGACAGCAGCGCCACCACCTCGGCGGCCCGCGGGCCGAGGTCGAGCAGGGCCCTGGCCAGGCGGGGATGCACGCCGGCGAGCGCCATGCGCCGCCCGCGGCCGGTCACCCGGCCGGCCTCCAGCGCGCCCAGCGCCTCAAGGGTGCGGACGGCGGCCGCCATCGCGGCGGGCGGCGGCCGGTCGAGCAGGGCCAGGCCGGCCGCGTCCGCGTCGCCCCAGCAGGCCGCCTGGAGGGCGAACCCGGTCAGGTCGGCCAGCGCGATCTCCGGCCGCGCGTGGTCGGCCAGGCGTTCGTGCTCGGCCGAGGTCCAGCAGCGGTAAACGGCCCCGGGGGCCTCCCGCCCGGCGCGGCCGGCCCGCTGGTCGGCGGACGCCTTCGAGACCCTGACCGTGGTGAGCGAGCCGAGCCCCCTGGCGTGGTCGGTACGGGGTTCGCGGGCCAGCCCCGAGTCCACCACCACGCGGACGCCCGGCACCGTCAGGCTCGACTCGGCCACCGACGTGGCCAGCACGACCCGGCGGCCGGCCCCGGGCGACAGGACGGCGTCCTGGACGCGGGCCGGCGCCTGGCCGTGCACCTGGAGCACGTCGAGGTCGCCCAGCATCCCGGCGACCCGGGCGATCTCCCCCACGCCGGGCAGGAAGCACAGCACGTCGCCGTCGCGCTCGGCGTACGCCCGCCGGACGACCGAGGCCACGTGCGACAGCAGCGCCGGATCGACGCGCAGGCCGTGGGGCGGCGCGACCGGACGCTCCGGCGGCGCCCACACGGTCTCCACGGGATGGGCCGTCCCCGAGGCGGCCACCACGGGCCCGCCGATCAGCCGCGACCAGGGGGCCGCGTCGGCGGTCGCGGAGGTGGCCAGCAGCCGCAGGTCGGGACGGAGCGTCTCGCGCACGTCGAGCAGGAACGCGAGGGCGATGTCGGCGTCGAGATGGCGTTCGTGGCACTCGTCGAGCACGACCGCGTCGACCCCGGCGAGCTCCTGGTCGCGCTGGAGCCGCTGGAGCAGCACGCCGGTGGTGACGACCTCGACCATGGGGTTGGCCCCGGTGTGCCGCTCGCCGCGGATCGTGTAGCTGACGCCCATGCGCCGGGCCGCCGCGCGGACGGCCAGCCGCCGGGGCTCGGCGACCAGCACCCGCAGCCCGGTCCCGGCCAGTGCCAGGGGCACGACCGTGGTCTTGCCCGTGCCGGGCGGCGCGGTGAGCACCGCCGTGCCGTGGCGCTCCAGCGTGGCGAGCAGCTCGGGGAGCGCGTCGTGGATCGGCAGCCGGTCAGGCAGGGGCATGCGAGGCCGACAACACGGAGTCGAGCAGACCGGGGAAACGTTCGTCGAGGTCGCCGCGGCGCAGGCTGATGTACTTCAGCCGGCCCTCCTGCTTGGAGACGATCACGCCGGCCTCGCGCAGCGAGCGGTAGTGGTGGGACGCCGTCGACTTGTGGACGCCGAGATGGTCGCCCGCGGCGGTGCACGTCATCTCGCCGAGGGTGGCCAGGCGGACCACGATCTCCAGCCGGACGGGGTCGGCGAGCGCACGCAGGACCTCGGTGAGCTGGATGTCCTCCTTCGCGGGGTGCGGTAGCAGGCGCATGGTGGCACCCTACCTCGCTCTGATTGTTTGACAACTATCCAACTGTAATGACAGTTTGATGCCCGTCCAACTAATTGGCTGGAGGTTCCATGAGTTCCCGGCTCTATCCCCTTGCTGCCGGAAATTTCGCCATCGGTACTGGCATGTTCGTCACCGCCGGGCTGCTCACCCCCATCTCCGCGGACCTCGGGATCTCCACGTCCGCCGCCGGGCAGCTCATGACCGTGTTCGCCCTGGCGTACGCGCTGCTGTCCCCGTTGCTGGCCGCGCTCACCGCCCGCCTGTCGCGCAGGCGGCTGCTGCTGCTGGCGCTGGCCGTGTTCGTCGCGGGCAACGTGCTGACCGCGCTGGCTCCGACGTACCCGCTGGTCATGGCCACGCGGGTGGTGGCCGCGGCCGGGGCGGCGATGTTCACCCCGACCGCCTCGGGCGTGGCCAACGCGCTGACCTCGCCCGAGCGGCGCGGGCGGGCGCTGGCGCTGGTGATGGGCGGGCTGAGCGTCTCCTCGGCCGTCGGCGTGCCGCTGGGCACCTGGCTGGGCTCGGTCTCGGGCTGGCGGGCGACGATGTGGCTGGTCGTCGGGCTCGGCGTGATCGGCTTCGCCGGGGTGGCGGCGCTCGTGCCGGACGTCAGGGTCGCCGTGTCGGGACGGCTCGGCGAGCGGTTCGCGCCGCTGGCCGACCGGCGGGTGCTGGTGGTGCTGGTCACCCAGCTGCTGATGTTCGGCGCCGGGTTCACCGCCTACACCTACATCGGGTCGCTGTTCGACCTGCCGCTGCCGGCCGTGCTGTGGGCGTGGGGACTCGGCGGCATCGTGGGCAACCAGCTCGGCGGCCGCCTCACCGACGCCTACGGGCCGCGCAGGATGGTGCTGATCGGCCTGGCCGCCTCCACGGTCTTCATGGCCCTGATCCCCGTCGCCAACCTGGCCCTGCCGATCGCGCTGGTCTGGGCGTTCCTGTGGGGCGCGCTCGGCTGGCTGGTGGCGCCGGCCCAGCAGTTCAGGACGGTGGCCGCGGTGCCGGACAACGTGCCGATCGGGCTCGGCCTGCTGTCGTCCGCCCAGTACGTCGGCCTGTTCGCGGCCGGCATCGCGGGCGGCGTGGCCCTGGACGCCTACGGCCGGACCGGGGTGGTCGTGCTGGCCACCGGGCTCGGCGTGGCGGCGCTGCTGTTCACCCTGGCGACCTACCCCCGGGCGGCGGCGATCTCGTCGAACGAGAGCGTGCCCGTCAGGTAACGCTGGACGTTGGGCGCGGCCCCGCCGCCCCGCGCACGCCGGTGGCCGTCTGATCTTCTCCGTCCCGGAGGTGACCTGCGGTCGCCCCGCAGGCGGACGACGGGTGGCGGCGGCGGCACGTACCGTCGCCGCCATGTTCAGGAACCAGGTGACCTTCCGCCGCGTCGCGGCGGGCACGTTGCTCATCGCGGCCCCGCTCCTGCAGTTCGTGGCCGTCGTCATCGACCCCGGCACGTGGGGCGACACCCGCGAGGCGGTCAGCTACGGCGACAACCCCGCGCTGGCCCAGGCCGAGTCGGCGCTCTATCACTGGAGCTGGATGCTCATGGGCCTGGCGGCCGTCGCCCTGGTGCACCTCACCAGGCGCAAGGCCACCGTGCTCGGCCACATCGCCGGGGCGGCGACGGCCATCGGCTACATCTCGACGTCGGCCCTGTTGATGATGGACCCCGTCGAGTGGTGGCTGGGCCGGCACAATCCGCCGGAGCAGGCGCAGAAGATCCTCGACGAGATGCTGAACCTGCCCGGCGTGATCTTCGGCTTCCAGATGCCGTGGATGTTCTTCGCCGTGCTGGGCCTGCCGCTGCTGGTCGTCGCCGTGTGGCGGGCCGGGTTCGTCGGCTGGTGGGTGCCGCTGCTGGTCTTCGTCGGGTACGTCGTGTCCTTCCCCATCGAGTACGGCCCCGTGACCGTGCTGTTCTGGGCCCTGCCCGTCGCCGGCCTCGGCTGGACCGGTCTGAAGGTGCTGCGCATGGGCGACGAGGCGTGGGCGGCCTACTACCCCTCGCCCGCCCTCGACCGGACGGCCGTGTCGGCCTAGGCCTGGGCCGGGATCCAGCCCAGGGTGACCGCCAGGATGACGAGGAAGCCGAGCAGGATGCGGTAGATCACGAACGCGGTGAACCGGTGGGTGCTGATGTACTTCAGGAACCAGGCCACCGCCGCGTAGCCGACGGCGAACGAGATCAGCGTCGCCAGGATGGTGGGCCCCCACGCGGGGGCCTGCCCCTCGCCGATGTCCTTCAGCTCGAACGCGCCGGAGGCCAGCACGGCGGGGATGGCCAGCAGGAACGAGTATTTGGCGGCGTCCTCGCGGCGGTAGTCGAGCAGCAGGCCCGCCGTGATCGTGCCGCCCGAGCGGGAGACGCCCGGGATGAGGGCCAGCGCCTGCGCGAAGCCGTAGACGATGGCGTGGGTGAAGCTGAGGTGCTTCTCCAGCGTCAGCTTGTTGCGCGCGGTGCGGTCGGCGAACCACAGGATGCAGCCGAAGACGATCAGCGTCGTGCCCACCAGCCGCAGGTCGCGGAAGACGGTCTCGATCTGGTCCTTGAACACCAGGCCCAGCACGCCGATCGGGAGCGTGCCGACGATGACGTACCAGCCCATGCGGGCCGCCCAGTGGCCGCGCAGCTCCCGGTCGAACAGCGAGCGGACCCAGGTGGAGATGATCTCCCACAGTTCCTTGCGGAAGTAGATGAGCACCGCGGCCTCGGTGCCGAGCTGGATGACCGCCGTGAAGGCCGCCCCTGGGTCCTGCCAGCCGAAGAAGGCCGAGACCACACGGATGTGGGCGCTGGAGGAGATCGGCAGGAACTCCGTGAGCCCCTGGATGAGCCCCAGCACCACCGCTTCGAGCCAGCCGATCACGACTACACCTTCCGGTTACGGGAGTGACCAGGGTGAGGTTAGCGGAAACGGGGGCCGCGCAGTTGCCCGCCCAGCAGGTTGAGCGGGCCGGGGGAGAGCCGGCCCGTCCTCAGCGTCCGGCCCACGCCGCGGCGCCGGCCCTGGCGTAGTCGGCGAAGTCGCGGGCCGGACGGCCCAGCGCCTCCCGGACGCCGTCCGTCACGTGGGCGTTGCGGCCGTCGAGCACCTCGGTGAACAGCCCGGTCAGGCCCTCGGCCTCCTCCTTCGGCACGCCCGCCGCCACCGCCCCGGCCACGTACTCCTCCGGCGTGACCTCGATCGAGGTGATCGTGCGGCCCGTGGCCTTCGACAGCTCGGCCGCCGCGTCGGCGAACGTCAGCAGCCTCGGTCCGGTGAGCTCGTACAGGCGGCCCGCGTGGCCGTCCTGGGTGAGGGCGGCCACGGCCACGTCGGCGATGTCGTCGGCGTCCACGAACGGCTCGGGCACGTCGGCCACCGGGATCGCCAGCACGCCGTCGAGGACCTGGTCGAGCAGGAAGCCCTCGCTGAAGTTCTGCATGAACCAGCCGCAGCGCACGATCGTCCAGTCGAGGCCGGACTCCCGCACGGTCCGCTCGCTCGCCTCGGCCCCCGGCTCGCCCCGGCCCGACAGCAGCACCAGCCGCCGCACCCCGGCGTCCGCGGCGAGCCGGGTGAGCTCCCGGACGTCCTCGTACGCGCCGGGCAGCGCCAGGTCGGGGTAGTAGGCCACGTACACGGACTCGACGCCGTCGAGCGCGGCGGCCCAGGTGGAGCGGTCCGCCCAGTCGAAGGACGGCGTGGCCGAGCGGGAGCCGATCCGCACGGGGAGGCCGAGAGAGGTGAGCCGGTCAGCGACACGGCGGCCGGTCTTGCCGGTTCCGCCCAGAACCAAAATCGTCATGCATCCAGTAAGCCGTCATACCCATAAGACTCTCCATGGTTGAGAAGCGCATTGGCATATGCGATCGTCTAGCCCATGGATCAGCTCGCGGCATTGCTCGACGGACCGAGAGCGCGGAGCGCCTTCCTGCTCCGGTCCATCCTCGACCCGCCGTGGTCGATGCGCATCCAGGACGAGGCCCCGCTCACGCTGGTGGCCCTGGTGGCCGGTGAGGCGTGGGTGCTGCCGGACAAGGGCGAGCCGGCCCGCCTCGAACCCGGGCAGGTGGCCATCCTGCGGGGGCCGGAGCCGTACGTGGTGGCCGACGCCCCCGGCACCGCGCCGCAGATCGTCATCCACCCCGGCCAGCGCTGCACCACCGTCGACGGCGAGTCGCTGTACCAGTCGATGGACCTCGGCGTGCGCACCTGGGGCAACGACCCGGCGGGCGGCACCGTGCTGATCACCGGCACGTACACGCTGGAGGGCGAGGTCAGCAGGCGCCTGCTCGACGCGCTGCCCCAGCTCCTCGTGCAGCCCGGC
This sequence comes from Nonomuraea sp. NPDC001636, assembly GCF_040298265.1. Taxonomy (NCBI): domain Bacteria; kingdom Bacillati; phylum Actinomycetota; class Actinomycetes; order Streptosporangiales; family Streptosporangiaceae; genus Nonomuraea; species Nonomuraea sp. NPDC001636. The sequence goes on along the minus strand of NZ_JBEOZT010000010.1, from coordinate 198,318 downwards.
GGGCCGGTCATCGCGCTGCTCGGCGCCGAGATCGTCAAGGACGACCCGGGCCAGTCCGCGGTGCTCGACCGGCTGCTCGACCTGCTGCTGATCGCCGTGCTGCGGTCGTGGTTCGCCACGCACGAGGCGCCCGCCTGGTACCGCGCGATGGGCGACCCGATCGTGGGCAGGGCGATGCGGATGTTGCACAACAACCCCGCCCACCCCTGGACGGTCGCCGCCCTCGCCGCCGAGGTGGGGGTCTCCAGGGCGGCGCTGGCCAGGCGGTTCACCGACCTGGTGGGGGAGCCGCCGATGTCCTTCCTCACCGACTGGCGGCTCGCCCTCGCCGCCGACCTGCTGCGCGAGCCCGACGCCACGATCGGCTCGGTGGCCAGGAAGGTCGGCTACGGCAGCCCGTTCGCGCTCAGCGCGGCCTTCAAGCGCGTACGCGGCGTCAGCCCCCAGGAGCACCGGGCCGGAGCGGCGAGGTGAAGCCCCTGCTGCTGCTCGACGTCGACGGCGTGCTCAACCCGATGGGCCGCCCCACGCCCGACTTCCGGCGCTACCGCTGCACGATCGGCACCGACGTCTACACCGTGCACCTCAACCCCCGCCACGGCCGCCGGCTGCTCGACCTGGCCCTGACCACGGGCGCCGAGCTGGTCTGGGCCACCACCTGGGAGCAGCACGCCAACGAGTGGATCTCGCCCAGGATCGGCCTGCCCACGCTCCCGGTCATCACCATGGGCCCCGGGCGGACCCGTACCGAGCACGGCGAGATGTTCAAGACGCCGCACGTCGCCGCGTACGCCGGGCGGCGGCCGTTCGTGTGGTTCGACGACCAGGTGTGGGCGCAGGACGAGCAGTACCTCAGGGTGCATCAGGGTCTGGAGAATTTCCTGTTGATCCACGTCGATCCCAGACATGGACTGACCAGGGAACATCTGGGCATGGCTCATGAGTGGCTGACCCTTACAGGGTTTTCTCAGGGTCCCTAGCGGGATATCGGCGGCACTGCTGTCCGTTTCACCGGTAGGTCATCACGACACGGAGGAACAGCATGTACCGCTCAAGGGAGCACAGGATTCTGGCCGGCGTCTGCGGCGGGCTCGCCGACAAGATGGGGCTGCCCCCGACCCTCGTCCGCATCCTCTGGCTGCTGCTGTCGCTCATTCCCGGCCCGCTCTGGGTGGTCTACGTCGCCATGTGGATCCTCATCCCGGAGGAGCCGAGGGGCTACTCCCACTGACGCGTCCGCCGGCTCGCCGAACCATCGCGTGAGCGCCGCCTCGGCGGGCTCCGCGCAGGGTTCGGCCCAGGCCACGTAACCGTCGGGCCGCACCAGCAGCCCGCGGTCGCCGGGCACCACGTCCACCCGATCGGCCCAGCGCGCCCCCGCGGCGAGCAGGGCCGGGCGGCCTCGGGGACGGTCATGAGCTGGGCGAACAGGTCGCGCAACCGGGTCGTCCCGGGTCCCGGCCCACGCCGCGCCGGCTGGCCGAGCTCCCGGCGCTCATCAGGCCGCTGACCGAGGCGGGATTCACCGGCGAGCAGGCGGTCAGGGCGCTGATCGCGGTCGGCAGGTTCGCCCTCGGCTGGCGATCGACGAGCGCGGCCCGGCCGTGCCGCTCGACGCGCGGCCCGTGGAGGACCCCGACGGCGACTTCGAGTTCGGGCTGCGTGCGCTGGTGTCCGGGATGCGTCTTATCCTCGAAGGATGAGGGCAAGGCCGCTGACACTTCTCCAGGACGATCTGGTCGACTACGACACGGCGATGGAGCGCATGACCGACCTCGTCGGCCAGCGCCAGCGGGACGAACGGCCGGACACGCTCTGGCTGCTCAGCCACCCGCCCGTCTACACCGTCGGCCGGCGCACCCCCGCCGAGCACCTGCCCGACCCCGCGCGCGGCATCCCCGTGCTGGAGACCGGGCGCGGCGGGCAGCTCACCTACCACGGCCCCGGCCAGCTCGTGGGCTACCTCATCGTCAAGCTCGGCGAGGACGAGGGCATCGTCGACTACGTGCGGGAGGTGGAGCTGCGCCTGGTCGAGGCGCTGGGCAAGCTCGGCCTGCCCGCCGAGCGGCGTGACACCCCGCCGGGCTCGGAGCTGCTGACCGGCGTCTGGACGTCCGCGACCGGCCGCAAGATCATCTCGATCGGCATGCGCCAGAGCAGGGGCGTCACCAGCCACGGGTTCGCGCTCAACGTCGACGGCGACCTCACCCCCTGGAACTGGGCGGTGGCCTGCGGCATGCCCGACGTGGACATGACCTCGCTCAAGCGCGAGCTGGGCGACATCACCATGCAGGACGTGCGGCCCGCCGTGGCCGCCGCCTTCGAGGCGTCCTGACCGCTCAGCGGGGAGTGGTCAGCCCGGCCACGACCATGCGCTTGAGCAGGTCGTAGCTGTCGTCGAGCAGCTCGGGCAGGCCGAACCCGCCCGACGCCTCCAGCACCGCGAACCCGTGCGCCGTCGCGCGCAGGCAGCGGGCCGCGTGGATCGCGTCGGAGCCCTCCAGCCCGTAGCCGCGCAGCGCCGCGAGCATGATGTCCATCAGGCGCTCGCCCGGGGCCCGCATGCCGGGGTGCGGCTGCTGGATGACCATCGCGTAGCGGTGCGGGTGGCGGGTGACGTAGGCGCGCCAGGCGTCCATGAGCGCGCCGACGGCCTCGTCGCGGGAACGGCCCAGCACCGCCTGGGCCAGTTCGTCGGTGATCTTGTCGGTGATCCGCACCGACAGCAGCTCGCGCAGCTCGGCCAGGTTGCGCACGTGCTTGTACAACGACGGCGTCGCGACCCCGGCGCGGGCCGCCAGCGCCGAGAGGGTCAGGGCCTCGGGCCCGTTCTCGTCCACCAGGCACACCGCCAGGTCTACGACCGCGTCCGGGGACAGCGCCGCCCTAGGCATGGACGCGCTCCTTGACGAACGCCAGCACCTCGGCGGCCACCTGGGCCGGGAACTGGGCGTGCGGGTAGTGGCCGGCGCCCTCGATCATGGCGATCCGGCCGCGCCCGGCGGGCATGGCGGCCACGACGCCCTCCGCCTCGGCGCGCGGGTCGGCCCAGTCGGGGTCGAGCGTGCCCATCACGACCAGCACGTCACGGGTCAGGTCGGGCAGCCGCGCGCCGGCGTCGGTGGGGGGGACCTGGCCCATCTTGGAGACCACGGCCATCCGGCCGGGCCGGCGCAGGTCGGCTTCGAGCGCCGCGATGTGCTCGGCGTGGTCGGCGGGCTTGACGCCGGGCATGGCGTGGTCGAGGTACTTCTTCCACAGCCCGATGCTGCGCAGGAGCGCCGCGCCGAGCAGCAGCATGGCCCCCTTGCGATGGCGGGCGTTGCGCAGCAGGCCGCCGCCGTCGATCTTCTGCACCCGGGTGAAAGGCCCGATCTCCACCACGGCGCTGACCAGCTCGGGCGCCTGCGCGGCGGCGATCGTGACGGCCCCGCCCGCGAACGAGTGGCCCACCAGGACCGCCGGGCCGCCCAGGTGGCGGACCAGCGCGAGCAGGTCGCCCGCGACGTCGGTGCGGGTGTAGGAGGGCCAGTCGCGGCTGGACTCGCCGTGGCCGCGCAGGTCGGGGGTCGCCACCCGGAAACCCGCCGCCACCAGCTCGGGCACCAGGAACCTGAACGACTGCCGCCCGACGCCCATGCCGTGCGCCAGCACCATCAGCGGCCCTTCGCCGGTCACGTCGTAGGCGAGCTGTCCACCCTCGACCGTCAGGAACTCCGTCATGTCCAACCCCTCTCGGCTAACTCTTATAGCCCTAAAGCTAAACCCTTTAGCCAATGGGTGTCAAGCAGCAAAAAGGCGGGCACGGCCGGATCGGCCGTGCCCGCCCACAGGGGTGGTCAGGAGATCGGCACCTCGTCGATCGTGCGGCGCGGGCCGGTGAACCAGTGCCTGGCCGACAGGCTCCACCACAACCAGATGCCGATCAGCACGACGCCGACCGCGATCGGCGCGTAGTTGACCGACGTCCAGGTGAAGTCCTTGTTGCCCGGGACGCCGGCCGGGGAGAACGGCATGACGAAGTAGATCGACACGATGACGATCTCGACGCAGGCGATCCAGCCCAGCACCCGGTACTTGCGGCCGAGCGTCCACGGGCCGGGACGGAAGGCGTCGCCCATGCGCAGGCGCAGCCAGATCGGGATGAGGAACGCCAGGTAGAGGCCGATGACCGCGATCGACACGACGGCGTAGAAGGCGACCGGGGTCGTCGAGCCGGCCGGGGCGTACAGGGCGGGCAGGGTGATCAGGGCGGCGATGAGGCAGCCGGCCAGGATGGCGTTGACCGGGGTGCGGTTGCGGTCCACCGTCGACCACAGCCGCCAGCCGGGCACCGCGCCGTCGCGCGAGAACGCGTACGTCATGCGCGACATCGAGGTCACGCAGCTCATTCCGCAGAAGAACTGGCCGATCGTGGAGATCGCGAAGATCGCGGTGGCCAGCGGGGAGGAGAGCGCGGTCTCGAAGATGGCGCCGACGAAGCCGGACTGCTTGTTGATCTCGTCCACGTTGGTCGCCGCGAACAGGAACGCCAGCAGCAGGATCCAGCCGCCGATCGCCGAGTAGAAGATCGACTGCCACAGGCCGCGGGCGGCCGTCCTGGCCGCGCCCTGCGTCTCCTCCGACACGTGGGCGCAGGCGTCGAACCCGGTGATCGTGTACTGGGTGAGCAGAAAGCCGAGCGGGAGCACGTACAGCCAGAAGGGCACGCCGCCGTCGCCGTCGCCGAAGCCGGAGTTGTTGATCGTGCCGCCGAACACGAAGCCGAGCGACTGGTGCTCGGACGGCGCGAACACCAGGATCGCCACGATGACGACCGCGCCCGCGACGTGCCACCACACGCTGATGTTCTGCAGCAGCGAGATGAGCCGGTGGCTGAAGATGTTGATGAGCGCGTGCAGGATGAGGATGATCACGAACAGCAGGAACGCCTGGGGGAGCGTCCCCTCCCACGCGCCGCCGGTCAGGCGGCTGATCGTGATGTTGAGGAACGTGGCGCAGCCGTAGTCGACCGACGCGGTGACCGCGATGAGGCCGATCAGGTTGAGCCAGCCGGTGAACCAGCCGTGGATCGGCTTGCCCATGGTGGCGGCCCACCAGTAGATGCCGCCCGCCGTCGGGAACGCCGAGACCAGCTCCGACATGCAGAAACCGATGATCAGGATGAACGCGGAGATCAGCGGCCAGCCCCACGAGATGGCGATGGGGCCGCCGTTGTTCCAGGCCTGCCCGAAGGTCGTGAAGCAGCCGGCGAGGATCGAGATGATGGAGAAGGAGATCGCGAAGTTGGAGAAGCCGCTCCAGGTCCGGGCCAGCTCCTGCTTGTAGCCGAGCTCGGCGAGTCGCCTGGAATCCTCTTCGAGTGACATGAGGTCTCCCTGGGGGGCGCGGAGGACGCTCTGTTTGGTCTAGGTCTAGACCATTTCTTCCCCAGGGACAAGGCGTGACAGACGAGTTTCGCCGTGGTCAGGAGAGACCGTGTCCCGCCGGGCCGATGTCGAGCACGACCTTGCCCGTGACCGTGCGGTCGAGCTGGGCCGCGGCGGCCTCGTCCAGGCGGTCCCACGGCACGCGGCGGCCGATCTCGACGGTCAGGTCGCCCGCGGCCACGAGGCCGAGCAGGAAGGCCAGGTCGGGGCCCGGGGGGCTGACGTCGCCGAAGGAGTTCATCGAGCGGGCGGGGCCGAGGGAGAAGGTCGAGCCGGGCGGGAAGACGGCCGGCTGCCCGGAGGCCCAGCCGATGCTCTGGAGGTTGCCGCCCGGCTTGAGCAGGCCCCAGGCGGCCACCAGGGTCGGGCCGCCGACCACCTCGATCACGACGTCCAAGGGGGCCACGCCGTCCAGGGCGGTCACGACGTCCACGTCCGGGCCGAAGGTCCGGGCGCGGTCGGGGGAGCTCACCGAGGCGACGACGTGGGCCCCGGCCAGCCTGGCGAGCTGCACGGCCAGCGTCCCGACCGAGCCGGACGCCCCCGTCACGAGCACGCGCGAGCCGAGGGCGACGCCGGCGGCGCGTAGTGAGCGCAGGGCGGACAGGCCGGACATCGGCAGGGCGGCGGCCACCGCCAGGTCCACCCCGTCGGGCACCACGGCGAGCGAGCCGGTGTCGAACGCCGCCCGCTCGGCCCATGCCCCCGCCCCGAACGCCGCCACCCGCGTTCCCTCGGCCGGGCCCGTGCCGTCGGCGGCGGGCCGCAGCACCACCCCGGCGGCGTCGTAGCCGAGCACGACGCCCTCCGGCAGGCGGTCCATGTGCCGCAGCTCGCTGAAGTTGACCGACGTCCGCCGCACCTCGACGAGTGCCTGCCCGGCCCCCGGAACGGGCTCGGGGACGTCGGCGAGCCGCCCCACGGCCCCGGGGCCCACCACCAGTGCGCGCATACGAAACCCTCCCGAAAACATGCGGACCGGCGGTCCGCTTCGTTGCCGGGATACTATGGGGACCGACAGTCCGCTTGCAAGGAGGAGCCTTGGTGCGATCAGACGCCACCCGCAACAGGGAGGCGATCCTGCGGGCCGCCGAAGAGCTCCTGGACGCCCACGGCGCCGAGCACATCTCGCTCGACCGGGTGGCCGCGGCGGCCGGGGTGGGCAAGGGCACGGTGTTCCGTCGCTTCGGCAGCAGGACCGGCCTGTTCCAGGAGCTGCTGGCCGAGCGCGCCGCCGCCCTGGCCGAGGCCATCGAGTCGCCCGGCTCGCCGCTCGGGCCGGGGGCGCCGCCGCGGGAGCGGCTGCTCGCGTTCCTGGACGAGCTGGCCGGGCTGGCCGAGCGCAACCTGGCGCTGTTCGCCGCGCACGAACGGGCCTGCGCGGCCGACAAATACCGCGACCCCACCTACCTGCGGTGGCACGCCCACGTGACGGCGCTGGTCGCGGCGGCGGCGCCGGGGCTCGACGCCGAGTTCGCCGCCCACACGTTGCTGGCCTCCTTCGACGCCGACCTCGCCCGGCACGTGATGGCCGAGGGCGGCGCCGACCGGCTCAGGGCCTCGGTGCGCGGCGTCGCCGAGGCCCTGCTGCGCGCCTGAGCCCACCGAGGACTCCCCGAGGGGCGGCCGCGGGCCGGACCGGGGCCGAGCTGACGCGACCGCGGGCCGGCCTCGGGCCGTTGTGCCGGGTTAGGCGGAGAAGGCGTCCGTGGTGGCCTGGCAGAAGGCCTTGAGGTCGTCCGGTTTGCGGCTGGTGACCAGGGTGTTCGGGCCGTCCGTGCAGACCACGACCTCCTGGTCCTTCCAGGTCGCGCCGGCGTTGCGCAGGTCGGTCCGCAGGCTCGGCCAGGACGTGAGCGTGCGCCCGCGCACGACGTCCGCCTCGACCAGCGTCCAGGGGGCGTGGCAGATGGCGGCCACCGGCTTGCCGGCGTCGAAGAAGGCGCGCGCGAACCGGACCGCCTGCGGCACCGTGCGCAGGAAGTCGGGGTTGGCGACGCCCCCGGGAAGCAGCAGGGCGTCGAAGTCGCCGGGGTCGGCGTCGTCCACCGTGGCGTCCACGGCGAAGGTGTCGGCCTTGTCCAGATGGTTGAACGCCTGGATCTTCCCGGAGGACGTCGAGACGAGCCGGGGCGTGCCGCCCGCCTGCTTGACCGCCTGCCACGGCTCGGTGAGCTCGACCTGCTCGACCCCTTCGGGAGCGACCAGGAACGCGATGGTCTTGCCGTTCAACATGACTGTCCCTTCGTTTTCCCCTCCCCTATCCGGACACCGGGGAAGTATGCGCTTGCTACCCCTGGGGGGTATATAGTGAGCCGCGAAGCCGGGAGAAGAGGAGTTCGAACATGGTGATCACCGCGTACCAGGTCGAGGGCATGACCTGTGGCCACTGCGTCAGCTCGGTGCGGGCCGAGGTCGGCAAGGTCGACGGGGTCCAGGCGGTCGAGGTCGACCTCGCGGCCAAGGAGATGGTCGTGACCAGCAGCGCGCCGATCGACCAGGCCGTCATCGAGTCGGCCGTCGTCGAGGCCGGCTACGAGCTGGGCGGCGGCCGCGACCTGCTGCCGCAGGCCGGGTCGTGCTGCGGCTCGGGCGGCTGCCACTGACCCCTCAGGGGGATCGGCGCCGGGCCCACAGGGTGTGCGCGGCGCACGCGGCGGCCGCGCCGACGGCGTACCAGAGCAGGTCGGGCGGGTTGAAGGTGCTGCCCAGCAGCGGCCGCAGGACTGCCGGGATCTCACCGAGCTGGGCGAACTCGATCGCCCAGCTCAGCCCGCCCGACCCCGCCGCGGCGACCCACGGCCGCACCCGCGGCAGCGCCAGCACGACGAGCGCGTAGATCAGTACGGTGTAGAGCGCGTCACCCGCGTATTTGGGCACGGGCCCGTCCCACAGCAGCCGGACGCCGAGCCCGGCCACCACGGTCGCGACGGCGGCGAGGAGAACGGGCAGGCGGGGCACCCGATCACGGTAGTGCCAAGCCTACTGAAAATTTACACCGCAAAAGGAAACGAGAATGAAACAATTTTCCGCGACTCGTTGACACGCGGTCTCCGTATGGTGTGCCTTCATCTACACAGGAATCCCCCGCCTGAAGGTGAGGCATCATGAGGAAATGGTTCGCACGCCTGGCTGTGCTGGGCGTAGCGCTGTTAGTGGCCGGCCAAGGCGCGACGGCGGCCCAAGCCCAGGAACCTGCGGCGGGGAAGAAGATCCTACGCGTCGGCGCCACCCAGGCGATGGACCACATGAACCCGTTCCTGGCGGTCCGGCTGGTCTCCACCGCGATCCAGCGCACGATGTACGGCTTCCTCACCGTCCCTGACTCCAAGACGCTCCAGCCCAGCCCCGATCTCGCCGAGTCGTGGACGACGTCCGACGACGGGCTCACCTGGACGTTCAAGATCCGTAACACCAAGTGGTCCGACGGCCAGCCGGTCACGGCCGAGGACGCCGCCTGGACGTTCAACAAGATGATGACGGACGAGGCGGCCAAGACGGCCAACGGCCCCGCCGTCGAGAACTTCGAGAGTGTCACCGCCAACGGCCAGGACTTGATCATCAAGACCAAGGCCCCGCAGGCGTCCATGTTGGAGAACCCGGTCCCGATCATGCCCAAGCATGTGTGGGAGAAGGTCACCGACATGGCCAACTACGAGGGGGACACGTACCCGACCGTGGGCAGCGGCCCGTTCATCGCGGTCGAGCACAAGAAGGACCAGTACGTCAAGCTGCAGGCCAACCCCAACTACTGGCGGGGCAAGCCGAAGATCGACGAACTCCAGTTCATCTTCTACGACAACCCGCAGGCCGCCATCGCCGGGCTCAAGAAGGGCGACATCGACCTGCTCGGCCGCATGACGCCGCCGGAGTTCCAGGCCATCGAGAACGACCCGAACATCGAGGCGTGGAACACCCAGGGCCGGCGGGCGTCGTACCTGCAGATCAACCACGGCGCCACGACCACCGACAACAAGCCCATCGGCGACGGCCACCCGGCGCTGAAGGACCCGAAGGTGCGTCAGGCGCTGCACTTCGCCATCGACAAGCAGAAGCTGGTCGACGAGGTGCAGGGCGGTCTGGCCAAGCCGGCCGACGGCTCGATCATCCCGCCCATGTACAAGGACTTCTTCTGGGAGGCCACGGGTGACGAGAAGGTCACCTACGACGTGGCCAAGGCGAACAAGATCCTCGACGACGCCGGCTACAAGAAGGGCGCCGACGGCGTCCGGACGATGCCCGACGGCAAGCGCAAGCTGGAGTTCCGCTTCAGCATCCACACCGACACGCCGATCGAGGACAAGCTCGCCGAGTACCTGACCGGCTTCTGGAAGGAGATCGGCATCACGCTGACCACCCAGAAGCTCGACTCCAGCAAGTTCACCGAGGAGACCGGCGTCACGGCGCTGTTCGACATCGCGATCAGCGGCTGGTCGGTCAACCCCGACCCCGAGGAGGTCCTGGCCACCCACCTGTGCAGCCGCAGGCCCGCGCCGGGCGGCGAGGGCGGCGGCACCGAGTCGTTCTACTGCGACCCGACCTTCGAGAAGCTCTACCAGGAGCAGCTCAAGGAGCTCGACCGGCCCAAGCGCGCCGAGCTCATCAAGCAGATGGAGCAGCGGCTCTACACCGACGCCCCCGTGATCGCGATCTACTACACCAACGACCTCGAGGGTTACCGCAAGGACCGGATCACCAGCATCACCCCGATCCCCGAGGACAAGGGTCTGCTGTACGGCGGCAGCGGCTACTGGCCGTTCTACACGGCCGACGTCAAGGCGACCGCGGCCGGCGGCTCGGCCTCCGACGGCGGCTCCGGCTCCAACACCGGTCTCATCGTCGGCGTGGTCGGCGGCGTGGTGGTCATCGGTCTCGTGGCCTTCTTCCTGACCAGGCGGCGCAAGAGCGTCGCGGACGAGCGCGAATGACCACACCGCTCGAAGCAGCAGAGCCCGCCGCCGTCCAGGCGGCGGGCCCTGGTGAGGACAGCCCCGCCCGCCGCGGCACGCTGAAATACGCGTTGTCGAAGGCCGGCGGGGCGCTGTTCAGCATCGCCGCGGTGATCGTCGGGACGTTCTTCGTCTTCCGCATGCTGCCCGGCGATCCGGTGCGGAACCTGGCTCAGGGCCGCAACATGACCCCGGCGCAGCTCGACATGGAACGTCACCGGCTCGGTCTCGACAAGCCGGTGCTCGACCAGTTCTTCGACTTCGTCGGCAAGACGCTCAGGCTCGACCTGGGCACGTCGTACGAGTACAAGCGGCCGGTGCTCGACCTCATCGGCGAGCGCATCGGCCCGACGCTGCTGCTGGCCGGGACCGGACTGGTCATCGCGGTCAGCCTGGGCATCTGGCAGGGCACCAGGGCCGGATGGCAGCGGGGGAGCCGGTTCGACCGCTTCTCCACCGGTCTGTCGCTGGTGTTGTGGTCGGTGCCGACGTTCTGGCTCGGCCTGCTGCTGATGATGGTGCTGGGCGTGGGCATCGGCCCGATCCCCGGCATCTTCCCCTTCCGCGGCATCGAGAGCGTCGACGCGCCCGACGGGTTCGCGTACCTGCTCGACGTGGCCTCGCACATGGTGCTGCCGTGCCTGACCCTGGTGGCGGTGATCTACGCCCAGTACCTGCTGGTCATGCGGTCGTCGCTGCTGGAGGAGGTCAGCCAGGACTACGTCACCGTGGCACGTGCCAAGGGCCTGCGCGACGACGAGGTACGCCGCCGCCACGCGGTGCCCAACGCCCTGCTGCCCACGGTGACGCTGGTCTTCATGCGCATCGGCTTCGTGGTCGGCGGCGCGGTCACCGTGGAGACGATCTACACCTGGCCGGGCCTCGGACAGCTGTTCTACCGAGCCGTCCGGGTCCCCGACTTCACGCTCATGCAGGGCACGTTCATGCTCATCACCGTGGCCGTGATCCTCATGAACACGCTGGCCGACGTGCTCTACCACGTTCTCGACCCGAGGGTGAGGTCGGCATGACGAGTGTCGCTGCCACGCGCAGGCGGCAGGCGCTGACCAACTTCTGGACCGACTTCCGCAGGCACCGCGCCGGGGTGGCCGGGATGGTCGTCCTGCTGGTGGCCGTGGTGCTCGCGCTGGTCGCGCCGCTGTTCATCGACGAGGGCGTGACGAGCGTCATCGACGCCCCCGGCGACGAGTTCGACGCGCCCAGCCTGGCCTTCCCGTTCGGCACCGACGAGTCGGGCCGGTCGATCCTGCTGATGATCTGGTGGGGCTCGCGCGCCTCGCTGCTCATCGGCTTCCTCGCCGCGCTGCTCAGCATCGTGATCGGCATGGTCATCGGCATCGCCGCCGGGCACTTCGGCGGCTGGCTCGGCGGCGCGCTGATGCGGGTCACCGACTGGTTCCTGGTGCTGCCCTCGCTGGTGACCGCGCTGGTGCTGGCGGCCATCCTGGGCGGCAGCACGTTCACCATCATCATGGCGATCGGGGTCACCACCTGGCCGTCCACGGCCCGGCTGATCCGGGCGCAGACCTTCGCCGTCGAGGCCCGGCCCTACATCGAACGCTCCAAGGCGCTCGGCGGCGGCCACTGGCACATCACCACCCGGCACGTGCTGCCCAACGTGGCGCCGCTGCTGCTGGCCAGCACGACGCTGGAGGTGGCCAGCGCGATCGTCACCGAGTCCACGCTCGCCTTCCTCGGCGCCAGCGCGAACAAGACGTCGTGGGGCACCATGCTGCGCGGCTCCTACGACTACGGCGCGGCCAACGAGGGCGCGTGGTGGTACATCATCCTCCCCGGTCTGGCCATCCTCGTGGTCGTCATGGCGTTCACCCTCGTCGGACGGGCGCTGGAGGCCGTGCTGAACCCAAGGCTCAGGAGGGCGGCATGAGTCTCCTCGAACTGGACGACCTGTCGGTGACCTACCGCATCGCGTCGGGCGAGGTGCCCGCGGTGCGCGGCGTGTCGCTGACCCTCGACTCCGGCGCGGCGCTCGGCGTCGCCGGTGAGTCGGGATCCGGCAAGTCGACGCTGGCCATGGCGCTGCTCAGGCTCCTGCCCAAGAGCACGCGCGTCGGCGGCCGGATCCTGCTCGACGGCGACGACGTCCTCACCATGAAGTGGGGACGCATGCGGGCCGTGCGCTGGGCCGAGGCCTCGATCGTGTTCCAGGGCGCGCAGCACGGACTCAACCCCGTGCGCCGGATCGGCGAGCAGATCGCCGAGCCGCTGCTCGTGCACGGCCTGGCCAAGCCGGACGGCGCCCGCAAGCGCGTCGGCGAGCTGCTGGAACAGGTCGGCCTGCCCGCCTGGCGGGCCCGCAGCTACCCGCACGAGCTGTCCGGCGGTCAGCGGCAGCGCGTGATGATCGCGATGGCGCTGGCCTGCTCGCCCCGCCTGATCATCGCCGACGAGCCGACCACCGCGCTCGACGTGATGGTCCAGGCGCAGGTCCTGACGCTGATCAAGGAGCTGATCGCCGAGCACGGCATCTCCCTGATCATGATCTCGCACGACCTGTCGGTCCTGGCCGACGTCTGCGACCAGCTCGCGGTCATGTACGCCGGCCGGGTGGTCGAGCACGGACCTTCCCGCGAGGTGTTCCACGACGCCCGCCACCCCTACAGCCGGGCGCTGGCGGCCGCGTTCCCCACCGTGGGCGACCCGGTCTCGCGGCTGGCCCCCAAGGGGCTCGGCGGCGACCCGCCGGACCCGATGCAGCTCCCGACCGGCTGCGCGTTCCACCCGCGCTGCCCGGTCGCGCTGGACGAATGCGCGGGCCTCGACGTCGAGCTGTGGCCCGCCGGTCCCCGCCACGCCGCGGCCTGCGTGCACGTACGCTCCAAGGAGGAGGTCGAGGCTTCATGACCGAGACGCAGACCGCGGCCGAGACCGTCTCGACGGGCAAGGGCGCGCTGCTGGAGGCCCGTGACCTGCACGTCGCGTTCTCCTCGCGGGGCCGCAAGGCCCGCGCCGTCGACGGCGTCAACCTGGCGATCGGCCAGGGCGAGATCGTGGCCCTGGTCGGCGAGTCGGGCTGCGGCAAGACCACGCTGGCCCGCACGCTGCTCGGCCTGGAACGGCCCACGTCCGGCGAGGTCCGCTACGACGGCAACGCGCTGAACTACGGCTCCAGGGCGCTCCGGTCCTACCGCCGCCAGGTCCAGCTCGTCCTGCAGGACCCGATGGGCTCGCTCAACCCCCGCCAGACCGTCTACGAGGCGGTCGCCGAGGGGCCGCGCATCCACGGCCTGCCCGACGAGGAGGAGATCGTGGCCTCGGCCCTGTCCAGGGCCGGGCTGCGACCGCCCGAGCGGTTCTTCCTGCGCTACCCGCACGAGCTGTCCGGCGGGCAGCGGCAGCGCGTGGTGATCGCCGGCGCGCTCGCCCTCGACCCGAAGGTGCTGATCGCCGACGAGCCCGTGGCCTCGCTCGACGCCTCCGTGCGCGGCGAGATCCTGGCGCTGATGCTCAAGCTCAAGACCGACCTCGGCCTGTCGGCCCTGGTCGTCACCCACGACCTCGGCCTGGCCTGGAACATCGCCGACCGGGTCGCGGTCATGTACCTGGGGCGGATCGTCGAGTCGGGGCCGGTGGAGCAGGTGCTGACGGCGCCGCGGCATCCGTACACGCAGGCGCTGATGTCGGTGTTGCCGGAGTCGCCCGAGCGGATCGTGCTGTCCGGCGAGCCGCCGGACCCGACCAGGGTGCCGGGTGGCTGCCGGTTCCACCCCCGCTGCCATGTGCTGGCCTCCGGCCGCGCGGCGGAGGCGGGCGTGGACGCGGCCTGCCGGTCGCAGGCGCTGAGCATCCTGCCCGCGGTCCCCGACGCCCAGGCCGCCTGCCACTACGCGGCGGTCACCGGGTAGCTCACCCGCGGAACGCGTCGGCGTGCTCGCGCGCCCACTCGGCGAAGTCACGCGCGTCCCGGCCGGTGATCTCCCGGACGGTCGGGACGACCGTGTAGCCGACCTCCGGCGTGTTGCCCAGCGCGCCGACCAGGAACTCGATGGTCTGCTCGCCCATGCCGTCGGCGCGCCACTTGGCCCGCGCCTCGTCCACGGTGAGCTCGACGAAGCCGACGTCCCGGCCGACGGCCTCGGCCAGGACGGCGACCTTCTCCCGCAGGGTGATCGCGCGGGGGCCGGTCAGCACGTACGTGCGGCCGCCGTGGCCGCCCTCGGTCAGGACCTTCGCGGCCACCGCGGCGATGTCCCGCTCGTGCACCAGGGCGCTCAGCCGGTCGCCGAACGGCTCCTTGATGACGCCTTCCGTCCTGATCGTGTGCGCCCACCACTGGAGCGTGTTGGCCATGAACTCGACCGGGTGGAGCAGCGTCCACTCCAGGTCGGTGGCGGCGAGCGCCTGCTCCAGCTCGCCGTCCTCGCGGCCGCCGAGCACGGTGACCCGGCGCACGCCCGCCTTGACGGCCAGCTCGGCGAGCCCGGCGCCGTCGGGCAGCGGGGCGTAGTCGTCGCCGGCGAAGTTGATGAAGTGCACCCCCGTGACGCCCTCGAAGGCGGCGGCCAGGGAGGCCGGCTCGGCGAGATCGCCGCCGACGACCTCGACGCCCTCGGGAAGGGCGGCCTTGGCGGGGTTCCTGGTCAGTGCGCGGACCTTCTGGCCGGCCTGGAGGAGCTCCTCGACGACGAGGCGGCCGACGGTCCCGGTGGCACCGGTGACGAGGATGGTCATGTGAACCCCACTTCTTTCGGAACGGAACGTTCTGCTCTTACTATAGCAGAACGGAACACTTCATTCCGAATAGTTCTTGAGCCGGATCGCCACGGCCGCCCGGTGGATCGCCCCGGCGATCCGCTCGACGACCTTCTCCTTGCCCGGCAGGTACGGCAGCAGCCTGAGCATCCTGAGCTGGAACCACAGCGCCAGCCGTGAGCCGATCACCATGCCCCTGACGTTCACCGGGCCGAGCTCCTGGTTGACCCGGACGAACTCCCGCATCTCCCGCTCGTAGCCCGCCGCGCCGCCGCCCCCGGCCAGCTCGCCCGCCAGCACGTACGCGCCCACGATCGCCAGGCTCGTGCCCTGTCCGGAGGCCGGCGAGGCGCAGTAGGCGGCGTCCCCGAGCAGCACGACCCGGCCCTTCGACCAGCTGTCCATGTGCACCTGGCTGACCGAGTCGAAGTAGAAGTCGTCGGCCTCGCGCACCGCGCCGAGCAGCGCCGGCACCTCCCACTCGACCCCCGCCATGGCCTCGGCCAGCAGGTCCTTCTGGCGGCCGGTGTCGCGGTGGTCGTAGGACAGCGGCTGGGAGGCCCACATGAACAGCGCCTTGGCGGCGTCGTCCTGGCGGGTGCTGTAGACGTTGGCGGTGCGGCCGGGGGCGGCGTGCACGGCCTCCTCGCGGTCCAGGCCCAGGGTGTTGGGGACGGTGGAGATCGAGACGTAGTAGCCCAGGTCGCGGACGAACCGGGCGTCCTCCCCGAACACGATCCTGCGGATGTTGGAGCGCATGCCGTCCGCGCCGACGATCAGGTCGAACCGGCGGGGCGCGGCGTGCTCGAAGGTGACCAGGCCGTCGTCGGAGACGGCGGTGACGGAGTCGCCGAAGAGGTATTCGGCGTCGTCGCGGGTGAGGTCGTACAGGAGCTCGTTGAGGTCGCCGCGCATGATCTCGACGTCGTCGCCGGCGCGCCCGCCGAACAGGTCGGCGTCCATGGTGGCCACCCGGCGGCCCTTGCGGTCGTAGTGGGTGGCGACGCGCATGCCGGTGCTGCGGGCGGTGACCGCGTCCAGCAGGCCCATGCGCCCGATCACGTCGAGGGCGGCGCCGCGGATGTCGACCTTGTAGCCGCCGGTGCGGACGGCCGGAGCGCGCTCGACGACGGTGACGGTGCAGCCGTGGCGGCGCAGCCAGTAGGCCAGCGAGGTGCCGGCGATGCTCGCGCCGGAGATCAGGACGTTCTTCATGCCGAGAACAGTACAGCTGTCTCAGACGCTTGTCTAGGACGATGTTTTCAGACGTTCGTGTTAACGTCTGGGCATGGGAAACAGGGAAGACCTGCTGGCCGGGGCGAAGCGTTGCCTGATCGAGAAGGGCTACTCGCGTACCACCGCGCGCGACATCGCGACCGCGTCGGGCGTGAGCCTCGCGGGCATCGGCTACCACTTCAAGTCCAAGGACGCGCTGATGAACGAGGCGCTGTTCGAGGTGATGCAGGAATGGGGCGACGACCTGGCGCGGACGCTCGTCGCCGACATCGAAGAGGGCGCCTCACCGCTGGCGCGGTTCGAGGCGGCGTGGGACCGGGTGGTGGAGTCGTTCGACCGGCTGCGGCCGCTCTGGATCACCCAGCTTGAGCTGCTCGGGCAGATCGATCACGTGCCGGAGCTGCGCGAGCAGCTCGTCCCCGCGCTCAAGGGCGCGCGGCTGGGGCTCGCCGAGCTGTTCCACGACGTGCGGGCGGAGACGGACCCCGAACGGGCCCGGCTGGTGGGCTCGTTGTACCAGGCCATGCTGACGGGGTTCCTGGCGCAGTGGCTGCTCGACCCGGACAGCGCGTTGTCCGGGCGCGAGGTGGCCGAGGCCCTGCGCCTGGTGGGCGGCTCCTGAAAGGGATCGGGGGCTAGAAGGCGCTTATCGTGGCGGGGGCGCGTTCGGCCCTGCTGAGGGTGCGGATGACGGCGGTCGCGCCGTGCCGGTGCACCGCCAGGCGGGCCAGCAGCTCCACGACCGGCTCGTTGATCGACGGCGGCAGCTCCGGCGTCTCGACGCCCACGCTGGCGGCCAGGTCGTCGGAGTGCACGACCAGCTCCATCACCCTGGTGAGCAGGAAGTCGTCGAGCCGCAGCGACCAGCCGGTCCACGGCAGCCGCACGACCCGGTCCGCCGGCTCGGCGGGCAGCTCGGCCAGCAGCCGGTCCAGCAGCGCCTGCGTGCGCTCGACGAGCGCGGCGTGCCCGTCCGCGGCGGCCGCCTGGCCGCCCACCCGGACGCTGACGTTGCTCTCGTGGTCGAGGCCGGCCTGCACCCACGGCGACCTCGTGTAGTGCTCGATGAGCGGGATCGGCGCCCCGGGCTCCTCGCCGGAGTCGAGCACGTCGACGGCCCTGACGATCTGGTGGGCCAGGTGCCCGGCCAGGCCCGCGACGCTGAACTCGGTCAGCGCGCTGGGCTTGTCCCACGCCGCCCGCACGGCCGGGTCACGCAGCAGCGACATCGCCGACGCCGCGGCCACCAGATAGGACTGCCTGATCTCCCCCATATGCCGCCCTTCCCCCGGTTCAGGTGGTAACTCGGGGCCAAGACTATCCCTCGGCGATCCGCGGAGGGCCGCCGTCCTGCCCACTGAGACGGGGCGGGCTCAGGTCTGGCCGGGGCCCTCCGCCAGCACCTTCCCGATGGCCGACCGGACGAAGGCGCGGGTCAGCCTGCCCCTTCTGAAGCGGCTCAGCACCGGGCGCGGCGTGCCGTACCGGCGGGCGTGCACGTCGGCCAGGACGGCCTCCGGCGCGCCCATCCCGGCCAGCACGTCCAGGGCCTCCCGCTTGGTGATCAACCGGCCCTCCCGCAGCGTGACCGAGGCCCTGGCGACGGTCAGCACGCCGAGGTCCACCCAGACGTCCCGCAGCCAGCGCCGCCGCCCCCTGGTCTTGTCCAGCCAGAACTCGCGCAGGTCCGTGCGGACGAAGTCGGCCAGCACGGCGTCGGAGACGGCCGGCAGGAGTTCGGCGGGCGGCGGCCCGTGCAGCACGAGCGGGGCCGTGTGCAGCTCGCGGCGGGTCACCGCGGTCACCGGACGGCGGAAGATCTGCTCGTGGGCCCACGTCACGTGCTCGACCCGCGGGTCGGCCAGCTCCTCCAGCGGCAGGTAGGAGCAGTGGAGGAGGTCGGCGAGCGGCAGGCCGAGCCCGCGGTGCAACCCCTTGATCCGGCGCCACTGCTCCATCGTGACCGGTGTCTCCACCACCGCGATCAGGTCGAGGTCGCTGCGCCCCGGCTGGTAGTCGCCGGCGCCCAGCGAGCCGTGCGCCCACAGCGACACCAGGGGCACGACCTCGCCCACACCGTCTCGGAACCGCCGGAGCAGGACGTCTGTGGCCGCATGCATGATGTCCACTATGATCCATTCCCGGCCGTCCCGGAAGATCACCGGGGCGGGCCGTCAGGACGTGCTGAACAGAGCGCTCACCGACTCGCCGTCGTGGATCCGGCGCATGGCCTCGGCCAGGGCCGGCGCGATCGACAACACGGTCAGCTTGTCACTCGGCTTGGGCGGCGGCACGGTGTTCGTGCAGACGATCTCCATGACCTCGGGGAACGCGCTCAGCCGCTCGATCGCCCCGCCCGCGAACAGCCCGTGCGTGCACGCCACCCGGACGGAGTTGACGCCCTGCTCGCGCAGCCGGCCCAGCAGCTCGATGACCGTGCTGCCCTTGGCGATCTCGTCGTCCAGGATGATCACGTCCTTGCCGGCGACCTCGCCGATGACCGAGCTGATCACCACGCGGTCGTCGGCGAAGCGCTGCTTGGCGCCCATCGCGACGCCCGTGCCGAGCAGCCGGGCGAAGTGCGCGGCCTCCTTGGCGTTGCCCAGGTCGGGGGAGACGACGACGGTGTTCGACAGGTCGTGGCGGCGGAAGTGCGCGGCCAGCTCGCGCAGCGCGTGCAGGTGGTCGACGGGCACGCTGAAGAAGCCGTGCACCTGCGGCGAGTGCAGCGTCATGGCCAGCACCCGGTTCGCGCCCGCGGCCACCATCAGGTCGGCGACCAGGCGGGCGCCGATGGAGATGCGCGGCGCGTCCTTCTTGTCCGATCTGGCGTAGGCGTAATGCGGCAGGACCACGGTCGTCCTGGCCGCGGACGCGCCGCGCGCCGCATCGATCATGAGCAGCAGCTCGACCAGGTTCTCCTGCGTCGGCGGCACCAGGGGCTGGATGAGGAACACGTCGCGCTCGCGGCAGTTGGCCTGGAGCTGCACCTCAAGCGCGTCGTTGGCGAAGCGGGCGACCTTGACGGGGTGGAGCGGGGTGCCGAGGTGGGAGCAGATCTCCTCGGCCAGCTCGGGGTGGGCGCTGCCACTGAAAACCGTGATGTCTCGCACGATTCCCAAAGGATAGCTTCACGGGCTCACGTAGTGGTGGAGCAGGGCGGGTTCGCCGGCGGCGTTGAGCCAGCGCGCACGGGTGCTGCCGACGCGGCGCCAGCCCAGCCGCTCGTAGAGCGCGACGGCCGCCCGGCCCTCGTCGGAGACCTCCAGGAGGACGGGCGTGCCGGCGGCCTTCCGCACGGTGTCCAGCAGCAGGGGAGCCAGCCCGCGGCCCCGGGCGGCGGGCACCACGAAGAGCCGGGTGACCTGCGGGCCCTCGCCGGTGCCTGCCAGGCCGACGTGGCCGAGCACCCGGCCCTCCTCGACCGCCACCCAGGCGCGCAGGAGGTCGCCCGGAGTCAGCCAGCCCTGCGGGTCGGCCGGCCAGTCGACGGGGTAGCGGTCGGCGGCGTGCACCAGGGCCAGGGCGTCGGTGCAGGCGCTCAGGTCGGACGGCGTCCGGGGGCGGACGGCCATGTCGCCGGTCGTCACGTCAGCGCCTCGACGGTGAGCGCGTCGAGGTCGGGCAGGACCTGCCAGGCGAGAGCGAGGGCGTCGTCGTCGGGCGGGTAGCCGGGATGCGGCACGGCGATCACCCGCATGCCGGCCGCGTGCGCCGAACGCAGCCCGTTGCTGGAGTCCTCGACCGCCACGCAGTCCTTCGGGTAGATCTCCAGCCGCCGGGCGGCCTCCAGGTAGCCGTCGGGGGCGGGCTTGCCGCGCGCGACCTCCGCCGTGGAGACCGTGGTGACGAAGTACTCGCGCAACTCGGCCGCGTCGAGCACCACGTCGATCAACCGCCGCGGCGACGAGCTGGCCAGGCCGAGGGTGAAGTGCCCGGCCAGCCGGCGCACGGCCTCGCGGGCGCCCGGCAGCAGCGGCACGCCGTCCTGGTAGCGCTCGGCCATCTGGTCGACCACGCCCTCGGCGATCTCGTCGGGCGTCAGGCGCACCCCCAGCTCGTGCAGGTAGGTCGCCCACTCGCCGGTGCTCATGCCCATCAGCCTGGACTGCGTGTCGGGCCGCCAGGTGCCGCCGTGGTCGGCGACGAAGGCGCGCCGCACCTGCTCCCAGACGGGTTCGGAGTCGACGAGCACGCCGTCGAGGTCGAACACGCACGCTTCCATGACCACCCCCAATGAGATCAGCCTGGAACCACCCAATCACACCGTCCGAGCCGCTACGCCGCCGCTCCCTGTCCTTATTGCCCGAGTTTCATGCTATTGGGGCTGGTTGTTGAGCTACGAGCGTCCATTCAGGGGCATGCGAGCAGACATGGCAGACCTTCCATTTCATGACACGGGTGACTTCGAGGACGCCGATCGCGGCTTCATCGCGAAGCTGACCCCCGCCGTGGTCAAGTCGAGAAGCGGCGAGGTCGTCTGGGACAACGACTCCTACGCCTTCCTCAACGCCGAATGCCCCGAAACCGCTCATCCCAGCCTGTGGCGGCAGAGCCAGCTCTGCGCCAAACAGGGCCTGTACGAGGTCGCCGACGGCATCTACCAGGTACGCGGCCTGGACCTGTCGAACATGACCCTGGTCGAGGGCGACGTCGGCGTCATCGTCATCGACCCGCTGGTCTCCACCGAGTGCGCCGCCGCCGCGCTCGCGCTCTACCGCCGGCACCGCGGCGACCGTCCGGTCACCGGCGTCGTCTACACCCACAGCCACGTCGACCACTTCGGCGGCGTGCGCGGCGTCACCGACGGCAACGTGCCGATCCTGGCCCCCGCCGGCTTCATGGACCACGCGGTCTCCGAGAACGTCTACGCCGGCCCCGCCATGAACCGCCGCGCCGGCTACATGTTCGGCCTCGCCCTGCCGCACGCCCCGGACGGCCAGATCGGCTGCGGCCTCGGCATGACGTCCTCGACCGGCACCACGTCCCTCATCCCGCCCACCGTGGACGTCAGCCGCACCGGCCAGGAGGAGATCGTGGACGGCGTGCGGATCGTCTTCCAGCTCACCCCCGGCACCGAGGCCCCCGCCGAGATGAACTTCCTCTTCCCCGACCGCGACGCCCTGTGCCTGGCCGAGAACGCCACCCACAACCTGCACAACATCCTCACGCTGCGCGGCGCCCAGGTGCGCGACGCCCGCGTCTGGGCCCGCTACCTGTCGGAGACCCTCACGCTGCTCGCCGACCGGGCCGAGGTCGCCTTCGCCTCCCACCACTGGCCGACCTGGGGAAAGAGCAACATCGTCCGGTTCCTCCAGGAACAGCGAGACCTGTACGCCTACCTGCACGACCAGACCCTGCGCCTGCTCAACAAGGGCCTGACCGGCGCCGAGATCGCCGAGCAGATGCGGGTGCCGCCCGCGCTGGAACAGGTCTGGCACACCCACGGCTACTACGGCTCGGTCAGCCACAACGTCAAGGCCGTCTACCAGCGCTACCTCGGCTGGTACGACGGCAACCCCGCTCACCTGTGGGAGCACCCGCCCAGGGAGAGCGCGATCCGGTACGTCGAGTGCATGGGCGGCGGCGCGGCCGTCGTGGCCTTCGCCCGCCGCTACATCGAGGAGAACGACCTGCGCTTCGCCGTCCAGCTGCTGAACCACGCCGTCTTCGCCGACGAGGGCAACAAGGCGGCCAGGGACCTGCTGGCCGAGGTCTACACCCGGCTCGGCCAGGGCGCCGAGAACGGGACGTGGCGCAACTCGTACCTGACGGGGGCCATGGAGCTGACCGACGGCATCGCCCCCACCCGCGTCACCACCACCTCGCCCGACCTGCTCGCGGCCCTGACCGTGGAGCAGATCTTCGACTCCCTCGCCATCCGCGTGGACGGCCCCAAGGCCTGGCACGAGAGCCTGTCGATCGACTGGCACCTGACGGACCTGGGGGAGCTGTACCGCACCACGCTGTCCAACGGCGTGCTCGTCCAGCGGCTGAACCCGCCGGAGGAGCCCGTGGACCTGACGCTCCGCCTCACCAGGGCCCAGCTGCTCGGCCTGCTGGCCGGGAAGGGCGTGGAGGGGGTGGAGCGGGAGGGCGACATCACGGCGCTGCAGCGGCTGGTCGCCGTGCTCGACTCACCGGCCCGCGACTTCGCCATCGTCACGCCCTGAGCCACCGACTCCTTGGGCTTCTGACCACATGAGCCATTGACCCACGGGCCTCTGTCCCCGTGAGTCACTGAACCCCGGCGCCCTCAGCCGGGCGCGCCGCGCGTCGGTCCCGCCCATGCGGCCCTCGGGGCACACGGGCGTAGCGGACCGGCTCTCAGAGTTTGTACAACTTGTTGAACGGCGTCGTGATCCGTTCCTGCCGGGATCCGAAGTCGACCAGTACGGCGACGTCGTCCTCCACACCGATGACGACACCGAGGCCGAATCGGTCGTGGCTCACCCGGTCGTGCATGTCGAACTGCTCCGCGGGTGGCGCCGGAGGCGGCGGTTTGAAGGGACTTGTGGGCAGGTGACGACGAGAATCGCCGCTGGCTCGCTTCATCTCCTCCAGTATGCGCCCACCGGGTGAATACTTTGTGGCGTTCACACCTGTATGGACTCGGCGCGCGAGCGCGGGACCGTCGTCGTGGGCAGTCGTACGAACCGCAGGAAGGCCGGAAGCAGCCACGGACGCCGCCCCCAGACCGCCACCTTGCCCGTGAGCGCGGCCCGCGCCCTGGACATCCGGCCGAACAACAAAAGGTTCAGCGCCGCCGGGTCGAACCGCACGTGCGCGTCCACCTGCGGCCCCAGCTCGGCCACCGACACCCGCCCGTGGTCGAGCGCCAGCGCCGCCGGCGCGGTGTGCGCGGAGTGGAACCCGACGGTGATCCGGCGGGGCGGGGCGGGCGTCCCGGTGTCCATCAGATGTCCGTAGTCGTTCCTGATCATCCCGATGAGGAACAGGTCGAAGAACAGCCCGGCGTCCCGCGCGGGCACCGACCAGGGGGTACGGGTCGCGCGCGCGATGTCCCAGCCGTGCAGCAGCAGCTCGTTCAGCAGGTGGGCCAGCACGCCCGCGACGGGCACCCGCGCGTCGCCCAGCCACGGGACCGGCGTCGCCGGATCGACCTCCGCGCCGGCGCGCAGGATCTCCCAGACGTCGCCGCGCAGCCGCTCGGCCAGGACGACCGGGTCCCGCTCGGGGAAGTGCTCGAACGCCAGCTCGTTCAGGGCGCTCACCGTGTCGACGTTCGTGCCGAGTATCGGCTCGGCCAGCGCCGGGAAGGGCGTGGTCACGTCGCCGCGCACCACGCAGGTGTAGAGCGAGGCGATCGCGGTGACGTGGGCCGCGGTCTCGGCGACGGTCCACTCCCTGGTCGCCATGGCGTGGGGATCGACGATGGAGACCAGCTTCGCGAACCGGTCGGTGGCCGCCTTGAGCGAGCCGCGCACCGACGCCCATTTGCCGTACGTGATGAGCTCGTCCATGTTCTCTCCAGAGGTCCACGATCACGCTAACCCGGGTGACCTGGGCGGTCTTCTCCGGAAATGCTCCTCTGGGGCCGTCGTGGGCCCGTCCCGGGCGAAAAACGGTGGCGTCGCAGGACGGCGCGGCAGTTCACTTTGAGCACCCATCCAGATCAGAGGGAGCTCCATGATCGTTATCTCGGCGGCGTCGGGCGTGCTCGGCCGTCTCGTCATCGACCGGCTGCGCACCAGGGCGGACGTCGTCGCCGCCGTCCGCGATCCCGCCCGCGCGCCCGAGGGCGTGCCGGTGCGGCGGGGCGACTACGACGATCCGGCGAGCCTGCGCACGGCGTTCGAGGGCGCCGCCCGCCTGCTGCTGATCTCGTCGCCGGAGCTCGACCCCGGCCGCCGGATCGGCCACCACCTGGCCGCCCTGGCCGCCGCCGCGGACGTGGGCGTCGGCGCCGTCGTCTACACCAGCTTCCTGGACGCCGACACCGTCGCCACCGGCATGACCGAGGCCCACCACGCCACCGAGCAGGCCCTCCTGCGCAGCGGCCTGCCGTACACGATCCTGCGCCACCCGTTCTACAGCGACGCGTTCGTCCCCCTGGTCTCGGACGGTGAGCTGACCGGGAGCGGCGGAGGGCGCGGCCTGAACACCGCGTTCCGGTCCGACCT
Organism: Nonomuraea sp. NPDC001636; assembly: GCF_040298265.1. Classification (NCBI taxonomy): domain Bacteria; kingdom Bacillati; phylum Actinomycetota; class Actinomycetes; order Streptosporangiales; family Streptosporangiaceae; genus Nonomuraea; species Nonomuraea sp. NPDC001636. The sequence goes on along the minus strand of NZ_JBEOZT010000010.1, from coordinate 173,826 downwards.
GGCCGAGGCGGCGGCCAACGTACTGACCGGCGAAGGCCACGAGGGCCGCGCCTACGACCTCACCGGGCCGCTGTGGACCCACCCGGAGGTGGCGCAGGCGCTGGGCGTGCCCTACCGCGAGGTCCCCGAGGCCGCCCCCGGCCCGATGGCCTGGCTGAACGCCCGGATCCGCGCCGGCGCCCTGGAGAGACAGACCCCCGACCTGGAGAACGTCCTCGGCCGCCCCGCCCGCACGATGCTCTCCCACCTCCACGCCACCCTCTGACCGCCCTACCTGCGGCTGCGCGACATCACGATGGCGATCCAGACGATGGTGGGCAGCAGAATCAGGAACACCATGATTCCGACACCGATGGCCATGCCCGCGTCGGAAAAATGCTGAGACGGCAGATCATCCTCCACCGGGCGATGCTATCGATCATCCCCGGCTCCCGGCCGCTGCCTCCGGTACGCCGGGGCTGCAGGAACGCGATGGCCGATACTGAGCTGTGCACCTTGAAGAGCAAGCCCGCGAGCTGGCGAGCCGCGTCTACGTGGCTCTGCGGGACGGCGGCCTCGACTCCGGCCCCGTCCTCGAACTGGCCTCCCTGCTGGAGGAATGGGGCCTGAGCACTGCGACCACGCGGGAGCTCCTGGAGTCCTCAGCCGCCCGGCTGGGCGCCGCCGACCTGGCCCGTCTGGGGGACGGCCTTCTCGACGACATCGACTTCCGGCCGGGCTTCGCCGTTGACCCCCAGTCGTGGGCGACGCTGGAGCAGGCGCTGGAGATCGTGGAACGCGACGTCCGGGCCAGTGGGATCACCGGCCGGCTGCGCCTGATCACCGACCCCCTGCGCGGCCGTCACGACGCGCAGGTGGAGTTCGAGGGTTCCTACCACGGCAACGGGATCCCGCCGGAGGCGGGCGGGGACGCACAGGGGGCGCTGTTGTCCCTCGCCGAGGCCGTCCAGGAGACCGTCATGGAGCTCACCTGGACGGTGTGGCCCGTCTGTCCCGCGCACGACCGTGGGCTGCACGTCGGAGTGTCGGACCGCGGGCCGGTCTGGCGGTGCGCCGGCGAGGGAGGGCATGTCGTCGCCCTGATCGGCGAGCTGCCCTGAGCACGACGGGCCGGGGACGCCGTCCTGCTCGCCGGTGAGCTGGGGCGGCTCGTGTGTAGGGTCCTGGGCCATGAGTGGTGACTGGCTGGGCGAGGCGGTCGAGCGGGCCTGCGGCGCGCTGGACCCGGCGTTCCGGCGGGTGAACCTGGAGATCCTCGGCAACACCGACCCGTTCCTGCACGCTCACGTCTGGCCGCGGTACGAGTGGGAGCCGGACCACCTGGTCGGCCGGCCGGTGTGGCTGTATCCGCCCGACAGCTGGACCGACCGGCGATTCGCGCTCGGCCCGCGGCACGACCCGGTGCGTGCGGAGATCGACCGGCGGCTCGGCGTCCTGTACGCGGCCCACGGAGCTCAGGGCCGAGCCGGCGGCTGAAGCGGGCCCCGGGACCGGCCAGATCTATTCCGAAGCGTGCAGAAGGGCGGCGGTGAGGAGCTTCAGGAACTCGGGGGCGAGGGCGGGGCTCGTCGCGATGGTCGCCCGGGAGGCCATGTCGTGGGGACTGCCGTCGAGGTCGACCACCAGGGCCCCGGCCTCGCGGGCGATGACGACGCCCGCCGCGGTGTCCCACGGGTTGTTGCTGAGCATGACGCTCGCGTCGACCTTGCCGTCGGCCACCCACACGAGGTCGATCGCGGCTGAACCGAGCATCCTGACGCGCTGGACGCGCGCGGCCAGTTCCTGGGTCAGGGCGAAGCGGGGACGGTTGCGTTCCGCCGCGTCCGCGCCCACCGCGTAGTCGCCCAGGGCGACGACGGCGTCCTGGAGTTCCGCGGCGCCGCTGACCTGGACGGGCGCTCCGTTGGCCGTCGCGCCGGCGCCTCGGGCGGCCGAGTAGCGGACGCCGAGGAACGGCAGGCCGACGACGCCGAGCAGCGGCACGTCCCCGTCGACCAGGCCCAGGGAGACCCCGCACAGCGGGATGCCGTGCAGGAAGTTGGCCGTGCCGTCCACGGGGTCGAGCACCCACGTCAGGCCCTGGCCCGCCCGGCTCGCGCCCTCCTCCTCGCCGAGGAAGCCCAGCTCGGGCGTCTCCTTCGAGAGGAACTCGCGGACGGCGTGCTCGACGGCGTAATCGACCTCGGTGGCCATGTCGCGGTCGCCCTTGGCGGTGACGACGCCGGGCGCCCGGGTCGTGATGATCTCGCCGGCGATCTACGCGGCCCGCTCGGCGACGGGCAGCAGCGTCCGGACGTCGATGGTCATGCGGGCCGTCCTAGGGCAGTTCGGGACGCGTCAGGGCCTTGGCGAACGGCTCTCCGGTGGCCCGCGCGTGCGCCATCCGCGCGCGAGCCGCGCCGAGCGTGCGCGGCCGGTAGCCGGGCCCGCCACAACAACTCTTGTGGAAGCCGACACCCGCGTGCAGCAGCAGCGAGAGCACCCGCCAGGCCGCGGTGTCGCGCCGCCGGGGAGCCGCGAAGGCGGAGCCCACGTGGATCAGCGGCCCGCCGCGCCGCGGGCAGGACCGCCCCCGGTCGCCGGGCAGCGGGTAGGGCTGCTTGTACGAGGCCCGGCAAGGCAGGCAGACGAACGACGTCTTCGCATGACCCATGCGCCCAGGGTAGCCGCGTGACCGCCCGGATAACGGGCGGCCCCGCTGCGCGCACCTCACGCTGATCTCCCACACTACGTAACGGATTAGTCACTCAAACGACTATGGTCACGATAAGTGATCGCTCGACAGCATTGGGTCTCCCCGAGGAGTGGAGGCAGATGTGGCCAGTGAGTTCCAGCGCAAGAAGGTCGGCGGAGTCTTCCGGGCGATGGACGTCGACGGCGACGGCCGGCTGACCCAGGCCGACTTCCAGGCGCTCGCCCACCGCTGGTCGGCCGTCGCGGGTCCGGCCGGCCCGGAGCGGCTGACCTCCGTCATGACCGGCTGGTGGCCGGTGCTCAGGGCCGCCTCGGGCGGCGACGCCGGCGTCTCCCTCGACCAGGTGCTCAGCGTGGTCGACGTGCTCGGCGACATGACCGACGCGGTCACCGGCACCGCCGACGCGATGTTCGAGGCCATCGACCTCAACGGCGACGGCCTCATCTCCCGTTCGGAGTACGGCGCGCTGATCGAGACGTGGAACGGCGCCCCCTCGGCGACCGACGACATCTTCCCCCGCCTCGACCTGGACGGCGACGGCCACCTCTCGCGCGAGGAGTTCCGCCTCCACTGGACCGAGTTCTGGGCCGGCGACGACCCGGACGCCCCCGGCTCGTACGTGTTCGGCGCGCCGCCCGAATGACCTCAAGGCCGGAAAGGCGGCCCCGCCGGCCGGAGCAGCGCCGGGGGCAGCACGTCGCCGTCGGCGAACGGCCGGCGGCCGACGAGCTCCTCGGCGGTCCCGCCGGGCACGCCGGCCCCGCGGAGCACCTCGACGGCGTGCCCGGCCGGCAGCAGGTCGAGCCAGCGCAGCACGGCCGCCCGATGGGCGTCGGCGTCCAGCTCGCCGTGCACCCTGAGCCGGGCCAGGCCGCCGTCGGGGAAGACGTCCAGGCGGACGTGCGTCACGGGCGTGGACGACACCGGGCGCAGGAAGTGCCGGGTGTCCGGCTGCAACCGGGTCTTCGGGATCAGCTCGAACCACTCGGCGCCCGCGTCCGGAGAGTCCGCGCCCGGAAGGTCCACGCGAAGGTCCGCGTCCGGATGGCCCGCGTCGGTTCCGCTCAGCGAGGCCCAGCCGGGCGCGTTGCCGACGAAGTACGACGTGTCGATCTCCACCCGGCGCACCCGCCCGCGGCCCGCCAGCCTGACCGTCACGTGGTCGTTGCCGCCGTCGCGGCGGCGGGCGTTCTCCCAGCCGTCGCCCATGATCCGGGCCCGGCCGGGCAGCAGCAGCTGCACCGGCGCGGAGTAGAACGTGTTCGAGCAGGACACCACATTGCCGCCGTGCTCCAGCGCGGCCAGGTCGATCGTGCCGTCCAGCAGGCGCGGGTCGGGCACCGGCTCGCCGTGCACCCGGAACCGGGCCACCCCGCCGTCGGGGTAGATGCTCAGCCGCACGTGCGTCCAGCGCCGCCGGTCCGCGACCTCGAACGCGTTCTCGGCGTCGCCCCTGATCGCGCTCTTCCCGACGATCGTCTCCCAGTTCGCCCGCTCCAGCTCGGCCGGTGACGGCGTGCCCTCGACGCCGGTCGCCTCCACCGAGGCGTACGGCGGGTAGTTGCCCTTGAACCAGGCGGTGTCGATCACCACCCCGCGCACCACGCCGGGCACGCCCAGCCGGACGATCGCGTAGTCGTTCCCGGGCTCGCGCCGGCGACGGGTCTCCCAGCCGTCGTACACCTTGCCCTTGTGGCCGAAGTCCTCCGTCGAGAACGCGGCGGGGCCGGGCTTGATCAGGTTCTCCCGTTCGGCGAACAGCTCGTCGTTGGCGTACACGACGCTGCCGGCCAGCGCGCGCGAGGCCAGGTCAGGGAAGTGGGTGAAGGTCATGCTTCTCCTCGGTCGAGCAGCCGGCCCCGCGGCGGGCCGTCGATGTCGATGCGTTCGCCGCGCAGCCAGCTTCCGCGGACCACGCCGGCGAGCGTGCGGCCGTGGTAGGGCGTCACGGGGTTGCGGTGGTGCAGCCGGTCCTTGTCGGCCACGAACGTCTCGTCGGGCGCGAACACGCAGAAGTCGGCCTGGTGGCCCGGCGCGATCCGGCCCTTGCCGGACAGTCCGGCCACCTGCGCGGGGCGTGCGGCCATCCAGCGCGCCACGTCGGTCAGGGGGTGGCCGCGGCGTCTGGCCTCGGTCCACACCGCGGGCAGGGCGAGCTGCAGCGACGCGATGCCGCCCCAGGCGAGGCCGAAGTCGCCGGTGTCGAGCCGTTTGAGCTCCGGCGTGCACGGCGAGTGGTCGGAGACGACACAGTCGATCGTGCCGTCGGCGAGCCCTTGCCAGAGCGACTCGCGGTTGGCCGCCTCGCGGATCGGCGGGCAGCACTTGAACGGGGTGGCCCCCTCGGCGATCTCCTCGGCGCCGAACGTCAGGTAGTGCGGGCAGGTCTCCACGGTGATCCGCACGCCGTCGTCCCGGGCCGAACGGATCATCGGCAGCGCGTCCGAGCTGGACAGGTGCAGAACGTGCACCCGGCAGCCGGTCCGGCGGGCCAGCTCGATGACGTTCGCGACCGCGAGGTTCTCCGCGCCGCGCGGGCGGGAGCGCAGGAAGTCACGGTAGCTCGCGCCGCGCGCGGGCGGCGCGTGCTCGATCACCTGCGGGTCCTCGGCGTGCACGATCATCAGCGCGTCGAACGTCGCCAGCTCTCGGAGCGCGTCCGCCAGCTCGGCCGGCTCCAGGGGAGGGAACTCCGCCACGCCCGAGTGCAGTAGGAAGCTCTTGAACCCGAACACGCCCGCGTCGTGCAGCCCGCGCAGCTCGGGCAGGTTGCCCGGCACCGCGCCGCCCCAGAAGCCGACGTCCACGTGCGCCTGCCCGCGGGCGGTCGCCCGCTTCACCCGCAGCGCCGCCGCGTCGGTGGTGGGCGGGACGCTGTTCAACGGCATGTCGACGATCGTCGTGACGCCGCCGGCCGCGGCCGCCCGGGTGGCGGTCGCGAACCCCTCCCATTCGGTCCGTCCGGGGTCGTTCACGTGCACGTGGCTGTCCACCAGGCCGGGCAGCAGCACCTCGTCGTCGCCGAGCCGGACGACCTCGGCGGCCGTCAGGTCGGCGTCCAGCGGCTCGACCGCGACGATCGTCCCGTCCCGTACGCCGATGCTGCGGGCCACCTCTCCGTCGTCGGTGACCACGCGACGGGCCCTGACCAGCAGGTCCAGCCGGGCCATCAGGCGGCACCTCCATGGTTGCGCCGTCCCGCGCGGACCGGCCGGGCGACGGTCGCGGCCCCGCCGGTAATCGGCCACCCGGTCACGGTCTTGGGGCGCGGCGTCCCGTACGTGCGCACCTTGCTCGTGGTGAGGCCGAGCCGGACGAGCCCCTCGGCGAGGGCGACCGCCGCGGCCACGCCGTCGACGACGGGCACCCCGGTGGCCGCGGTGATCTTCCGGTCGAGTCCCGCCATGCCACCGCATCCCAGGCAGATCACCTCGGCCCGGTCGCCGGTGACGGCCTCCCGGGCCTGGGCGACGATCGCCTCGACGGCCCGGCCGGGATCCTCCTCCAGCTCCAGGACCGACAGCCCGCTGGCCCTGATCGACGCGCACCGGCCGGCCAGCCCGGCCAGCCGCAGCCGGTCCTCGATCTGCGGCACGGCGCGGTCCAGCGTGGTGACCACCGAGTACGTACGCCCGATCAGCATCGCGACCTGCGCGGCCGCCTCGGTGATGTCCACCACGGGGACGTCGAGCAGCTCCTGCAGCCCCTCGCGGCCGTGCTCGCCGTACCCCGCCTGGATCACCGCGTCGTACGGCTCGTCGTAGCGGACGACCCGGTCCATCACGGCGACCGCCGCCAGGTAGCTCTCGAAGTTCCCCTCCACCGACTCCGGCCCGAACGACGGGGTGAGCGCGACGATCTCGACGTCCGGCGAGGCGTGCGCCGCCGCCTGGGCGTGGATCGTGTCGGTCATCGACCGGGTGGTGTTCACGTTCACGATCAGGATGCGCACGTCAGCCCCCCGTCCCGGCGCGCACGGCACGCAGCTCGGACGGCGTGACCCCGGCCAGGGCGCCCAGCTCGGCCGCGCCGATCGCGCCGCAGTCGAGGCCGCGGGCGAGGAACCCGGCCATCGCGCGGGCGGTCGCCGGCTCGTCCAGGAAGCCGGACGGCTCGCGTTCGCGATAGCCGCGCAGCCGGGCCGCGGCGGCCGGCAGCCCCTCCCTGAAGAAGGAGTGGACGGCGGCGTACCGGCTCGGGAGCTGCCAGGGATGCAGGTCCCAGCCCTGGTAGAGGCCACCTTCCAGGGCACGCAGGACCAGACGCGCGTGCAGCCGCCAGGCGGCGCGGACGGCGTCGCCGTCGCCCACCGGCAGCACGTTGCTCGACCCGTCGCAGACGCGTACGCCGGTGCCGGCGGCGGCGACCTGCATCACCGCCTTGGCGTGGTCGGCGACCGGATGGTCCGCGCTCTGGTACGCCGCCGACACCCCGAGCGCGGCCGAGTAGTCGTAGGTGCCGTAGTGCAGGCCCGTGCAGCGCCCGGCCGCGGCGCGGATCATCGACGGCAGCGGCGAGAGGCCGTCCGCGCCGAGGATCGCCTGCGGCGTCTCCACCTGGAGCTCGAACCGCAGGCTCCCGCTCGCCAGCCCGTACGCCGCCTCCAGCCGTCCGGCGGCCAACGCCATCGCCTCCACCTGCTCGACCGAGGTCACCTTCGGCAGCGTGACGACGAAGCCGCCGGGCGGCGGTCCGAGGGCCTCCAGGAAGATCGCCAGGGTGCGCAGGCCGCGCCGCCGGGTCGGCGCCTCGAAGCTCTTGAACCGGATCCCGCAGAACGGCGAGCCGGTGCCCGCGGCGGTGGCCTCGGCCAGGGCCTTCGCGGCGGTACGGGCGGCGGCGTCCTCGTCGGCGTCCGGGCGGTGGCCGTAGCCGTCCTCGAAGTCGATCCTGAGGTCTTCGACCGGTTCGCGGGCCAGCTTGGCCCGGACCTGGTCGTACACCTCAGCCGCCGTCCGCGGCGGCAGGCCGAGCGCGCCGGCGAACTCCGTGGCGGTCCGGCCGTGCTCGGCCAGCGCCGCCAGCGCCCGCCGGCCCCACGCCGGTACGGTGTCCGCCGTGTAGCGGTCGGCCGGGACGTACACGGTGTGCACCGGCTGCCGGGTGGCCGGGTCGCCGGGGTAGGCCGTGCGCAGCCGCTCGTCCGCGGCGGCGAGCCGGACGTCGAGCTCGGCGGTGAGCCCGGAGAGGAAGGCCGCGTCGCTCATGAGCCGTCCTCGACGACCCGGAAGGACGACGGGAACAGCAGCGCCGGGTCGCGGCGCAGGTGGTCGCGCTCGGAGTAGGCGGCCTTCATCGTCTCGAAGCAGGTCTGCGCGCGCAGCCGCATCGACTCCTCGTCCACGCCGGGAATCGTCCGGTCGCGCATCACCGGCCGGCCGTCGATCACCACGGTGGCCACGTCGGCGCCCGTGCAGTTCATCAGCATCGTCCTGATCGGGTCGTCGACCGGGCCGGTGCGCGGGCCGGAGAGGTCCACGACGACCAGGTCGGCCTTGGCGCCGGGGGCGAGCCTGCCCAGGTCGTCCCGGCCCAGCGCGCGGGCGCCGCCCAGCGTGGCGGCCCGGTAGTAGTCGGCGGCCGAGCCCGCGTCCAGCCGTCCGGTGACCAGTTTGGCCAGGTTGTTGCCGTAGTCCATGTTGCGGATCATGTCGGGCGGGAAGGAGTCGGTGCCCAGCGCCACGGTCACGCCGGCCGCCCGGTAACGGTCGAAGTCGCGCAGCGCGTCGCCGTACCTGACGAAGGTGAGGGGGCAGTGCACGATCCCCGCCAGCGCCGCGAGCCGGTCCGGTGATCCCTCGAACGGCGTGCCGGGATCGCCGAGGTACAGGGCGTGCGGCACCAGCAGCCGCGGGCCGAGCAGGCCCACCTCGGCCAGCACGTCCAGGGGGTGCCGGTCGTACCATTCGCGCAGCAGCCGCAGCTCCGTCAGCCCCTGCATGCAGTGCAGGCGCACCAGGCAGTCGAGCTCCTCCGCGGCCTGGGCGGTGGCGCGCAGCAGGTCGAGGGTGACGGTCTCGATGCGGCACGGCAGCAGCGCCCCCCGGATCCGGCCGTCGTGGGCGCCGTCGACGTCCCGGACGAAGCGGACGGCGTCGGCGAGCCCCCGCTCGCCGAGTCCGGGCTCCCAGTGCACGTCCCGGCTGCCGTCGGCGCGCAGCACCGGCACGCCCGAACGGTAGGACGGCCCCAGGTACATGCGCAGGCCGAGCCGCCCGGCGATCTCCACGACGCCGGCCAGCTCCTCGTACGACTCCGCCCAGGCGCTGTGCGTCTCGGCGGCGATCGGCATCGCCGTGGTGATGCCGTTGCGGATGAGCTGGGTGAGCGCGTACTCCCGCATGAAGAGCGTGTCCTCCGGCGGGAAGACGGCCCGGCGCCGGTTGACGGCGTAGTCGTGCGACCAGTTCAGCCCGCTGGAGTCGGCGTGCCAGGTGTCGAGGACGGCGTGGTCGATGTCGGCCAGCGCGTCCAGGTCGATGAAGCCGGGCCCGACGATCGCCTCACCGGCGTCGATCACCTCCTCGACCGGCCCTTCGTAGGAACGGCCGACGTGCACGATCCGGTCGCCGTCGTAGACGACGCACGCGTCGCGGTGGATGACGTGGTCCTCGCCGTCGAAGCCGATGACGAACGACGCCCTGATCAGCGTGCTCACTGTGTGTTCCTCCGGGTCGGCTTCCATCCGGGCCTGGGCACGGCGGCCAGCAGGGCGCGGGTGTACTCCTCCTGCGGCTCGCGCAGCAGGGTGCGGGTGGCTCCGCGTTCCACGACGCGGCCGTGCCGCATCACGACGGCCGTGTCGCTGATCTGGTTGACCACGGCCAGATCGTGGGAGATGAAGACGTAGCTGATCGAGCGCCGCTCGCGGATGTCGGCGAGCAGGTTGAGTATCTGCGCCTGGATCGACACGTCGAGCGCGGCGACCGCCTCGTCCAGCACCAGCACCCGTGGCTCCACCGCCAGGGCGCGGGCGATGGCCACGCGCTGGCGCTGCCCGCCGGACAGCTGCCTGGGCAGCATCGCCGCGTGCCGTTCGGCCAGGCCCACCGATTCGAGCAGGTCCAGCGCCTTCTTCCGGCGCTCGGCGGAGGTCAGCGGGAAGTGCAGGGCAAGGCTCGTCTCGACGACGTCGCCGACCCGCTGCAGCTTGTCCAGCGACGAATAGGGGTCCTGGAAGACGATCTGGATCTCCCGTGCCCGCCTGCGCCGCTCCGCCGCCGAGACCCGGCCCGCCGTCCGCGGCCGCCCGCAGACGCTGATCGTGCCGCTGGTGGGCGTCTCCAGGCCGAGCAGCATGCGGGCGACGGTGGTCTTCCCCGACCCGGACTCGCCCACGATGGCCAGCGACTCGCCCTCGGCCACGGTGAAGGAGACCTCGTCCACCGCCGTGGCCGGGCCGTACACCTTCCGCAGCCGCTGCGCCTCGATCACGCTCATGCCGCCTCCTCCGCCCTCATGCCGTCTCCTCAGCTCTCATGCCGTCTCCTCGGCTCTCAGGCAGGCGACCCCGCGGACGGACGGCGGCCGGCTCTCCCGGCAGCGCGGCTCGGCCAGCTCGCAGCGCGGCGCGAACGCGCAGCCGTCCTCGGCCTCGAAGGCCGCCACGGGCCGTCCGGGGATCACCGGCAGCCGGTGCGCGGTCTCCTCAAGGCTCGGCCGCGACCTCATGAGGCCGCGCGTGTAGGGGTGGCGCGGCTCGCCGTCGAGGTCCTCCACGATGCGGCCCGCGTACATCACCGCCAGCCGGTCGCAGGTCGCGGCGGCCAGCTCCAGGTCGTGGGTGATCAGCAGCATGGCCATGCCGCGCTCGCGGCGCAGCTCGTCCAGGATGGCCATGACCTCGGACTGGGTGGTCACGTCGAGCGCGGTGGTCGGCTCGTCGGCCAGCACCAGGTCGGGCTCGACGGCCAGCACGGAGGCGATCATCACCCGTTGCAGCAGGCCGCCGGACAGCTCGTGCGGGTGCTGGCGCAGGCGCCGCTCCCCGTCGGCGATGCCGACCTCCTTGAGGAGCTGAACGGCCCGCGCCGACGCCTGCCGCACCGGCATCCGCAGGTTGTGGACCATGGCCTCGGTGAGGAAGTCGCCGACGCTGCGGACGGGGTTGATGTGCGCCCGCGGATCCTGGAAGACCATCGCGATCCGCCTGGCCCGCAGCAGCCGCAGCGCCCGGCCCGAGGGCACGTCGGCGCCGTCGAAGACGATCCTGCCGGTCACGCGGGCGCCCGGCGGGGTCAGGCCGATGACCGCGCGGGCGGTCATCGACTTGCCCGAACCGGACTCGCCGACCAGCCCGACGGCCTCTCCCGCGCCGATGGTCAGGTCCACGTGCTCGACCAGCGTCCGCCAGCCGCGTTCGTACGGCACGGCCAGGCCGAAGCCCGCCAGCGACAACAGGCTCACGACTGCCTCCCCAGGCGATCGCCCAACAGGTTCACCGCGGCCACCACCAGCGCGATCAGCAGGCCGGCGCTCAGCGCCTCCAGCGGCTGGCCGCGCATGGCGCTGTCCAGGCCGCTCTTGACCATCAGCCCCCAGTCGGCGGTGGGCGGCTGCACGCCCAGCCCGAGGAAGGAGACGGCCGCGACGTCGATCACCGCGAAGCCGAGCGCCGACACCGACTGGGCGACGATGATCGGCCGCAGATTCGGCAGCAGGTGGCGCAGGCAGATGGCGGTCGCCGACCGGCCCTGCACCCAGGCGGCGGCCACGTACGGCAGGCTGCGCTCACGCAGCGCCGCGCTGCGCACCACCCGGGCCACGTACGGCGTGTACGCGACCGCCAGGCCGATCACCACGCCGGGCACGCCGGGACCGAGCACGGCCACGGTGACCAGCGCGAAGACGATGCCCGGCACGGAGAACAGCACGTCCAGCAGGCGGGAGACGACCGCGTCCACCTTGCCGCCCGCCCACGCGGCGACGATCGCCAGCGTGGTCCCGGCGGCGCTCGCGACGCAGATCACCAGCACCGGGGCGAGCAACGTGGTCCGCGCGCCGTACATCAGCCGGGACAGCACGTCCCTGCCCAGGACGTCCCCGCCCAGCGGATGCGCGACGGAGGCGCCGCCCAGCGCGTTGAACAGGTCGGGCTGGTCGGGGTCGTAGGGCGCGAGCAGCGGCGCGAGCAGGGTGATCGCCACGACGACGGCCGGCAGGACGGCGGCGGCCACGCCCAGCCCGCCCAGGCGGCGGGTCACTGCCGCGACAGGCGCGGGTCGAGAGCGGAGTAGCACAGGTCCACCACCAGATTGATCAGGACGAAGGCGGTGACCAGCACGAGCACCACCGCCTGGACGATCGCGAAGTCGCGTTGCAGGATCGCGCGGACGAACAACGAGCCCAGACCGTCCAGGGCGAAGATGCTCTCCACCACGACCGAGCCCGCGATCAGCCCCGCGACGTTCAGGCCGACCACGGTCACCACCGGGATGGCCGCGTTGCGCAGCACGTGCCTGCGGACGATGTGCCCCTCGGCCAGGCCGCGGCTGCGGGCGGTCTCCACGTGCTCGCGGCCCAGCTCCTCCGACACCGAGGCGCGCGTGATGCGGGCGAGGAAGGCGGCGCTGGCCAGGCTGAGCGTGATCGCCGGCAGCGTGAGGTGGTGGATCCGGCCGCCGAACCTGTCGCCGGGCCCGAAGACCGGGAACCAGCCGAGTCCCAGCGCGAAGACGATGACGAGGATCACCCCGACCACGAACGGCGGCGTGGCCAGGAACACCGAGGAGACCAGGCTGACCAGGCCGTCGGCCCGGCCGCCGCGCAGCGCCGCGAGCAGGCCCATCGCCACGCCCCCGGCCACGATCAGCAGCGACGCGTAGACCACCAGGAAGACGGTCGTCGTCGCCCGGGACGCCATCAGCGCGGAGACGTCCTGCCGGTAGACCAGGGAGGCGCCGAAGTCGCCCGTCACCGCGTCGCGCAGCCAGGCGGCGTAGCGCAGCAGGAACGGATCGTCCAGGTGGTACTGCGCGCGGATGGCCGCGACCTGCTCGGGGGTGCCGCTGCGGTTGCCGAGCAGGAACGCCATCGGCCCGCCGGGCACCAGGTAGAGCAGGCCGTACACCAGGAAGGAGGCGACCAGCAGGACCACGATCAGCCCCGCCAGCCGTTTCGCCAGGAACCTCATGCCGCGCCGAGCCCCGCGGCCCACGGGTAGTACAGGTAGGGGAAGGAGGCGACGGCTCCGGTCACCCGCTTGTTCATGTACAGGATCACCGGCAGGTTGTTCAGCGGCATCCACGGCACGTCGGTGGTGACCTTCTGCTGGATCGCCGTCACCAGCCCCGCCCGCTCCGCCTCGTCGTAGGCGGCCCGCGCCTTGGTGATGTCGGCGTTCACCGCCGCGTAGTCGTTGAAGTTGGTACGGCCGCCCGCCAGGAAGACGGTGTAGATGTCGAGCGGGTCCGGCACGTTGCCGTACCAGGTGGAGAAGAAGGCGTCGATGCCCTCGCGGGCCTTGGGGTCGCTGTAGAGGTTCCCGTACTGCTCGACGGGGATCACCTTGATCTCGATCTTCAGGCCGAGCGCCTCGCCGGTCGCCTTGATCAGGTTGGCGGTCTGCTCGTGGACGGCCGAGCTGCCCTGGATCCCGATGGTGATCGTCTGGGTGGGGGAGCCGGCCTCGGTGAGCAGCTGCTTGGCCTTGGCCAGGTCGGGCGTCTCCGGCGGGATCGCGTCGTGGGCCTTCTGGAAGGCGTCCCGCTGGTATCCCCAGTACTCGGCGCCGGCCAGGGTGCGCTGCGGCAGCGCCGTCCCCTGGAAGACCACCTTGGAGATGGCCGCCCGGTCCAGTGCCAGCGACAGCGCCCGGCGGACCTTCGGGTCGGCGTACGGGCCGGACCTGGCGGCGCCGAGCAGCGTCCAGAAGGTCAGCGACCTGCCGAGCGTGACCGAGCCGGTCGGCGACTGCCGGAGCTGGCCGAGCCCCGCCGGCGGCAGGTAGAAGTACTGCCCGTCCACCTCGCCGGAGCGCAGTGCGTTGATGGCGGTGGTCTCGTCGGCGATGAACCGGAAGACCAGCTCCTTGGTCTTCGGCCGCAGCGCGGTGTCCCAGTAGGCGTCGTTGCGGATGATCGTCAGCGCGTCGCCGGACTTCCAGCTCCCGTACTTGTACGGGCCGGTGCACATCACCCCGCCGGTCGGCGAGCCCAGGTCCTTCTTCCCGGCGTACTCGGCCGACACGATCGCGCCGGCCGCGGTGGCCATCGCCTGGTTGAACAGCACGTCGGGCTGCTTCAGCGTGACGGTGACCTGCATCGGCCCGGTCGCCTTGATCGACTGCACGGTGTGGAAGTAGTCGCCCCACCAGGTGCCGAGCGCGGGGTCGAGGTGGCGGTTGAGGCTGGCCGCGACGTCCTCGGCGGTCAGCGGCGTGCCGTCCCAGAACTTGACGCCGTCCCGGATCCTGTAGACCCACGTGGTCGGGGTGGGGTTGTCGGCCTTCTCGGCCAGGCCGGGCTGGATGCCGAACTCGGGGGTCAGCCGCAGCAGGCTCTCGCACATGTTGGCCAGCACGGTGTTCTCGGCGTAGTTGAACGACCTGATCGGGTCGACCGTCTGCGGCTCGTACGGCAGGTTCCACGTCACCTTGTCCAGTTCCCCGGTGGCCGGGGCGGTGACGGTCTTGAGCTCCAGCTTGGGCGCCTCGCCCGAGCCCTGCTGCTGTTGTTGCGGTGCTGCGGCCTGCTGGCCGCATCCGGCCAGGGCCACCGCGAGTGCGGCGGCCACCGGTAGGGCTCGACGGATCATCAGGAGGACCTTTCGCGAACGCGTCCGTTGCGGACGACGAACTGGGGGATGGGCTTGTCCACGACCGCCTGGGCCATGGACTCGGCGCGTACCAGGAGGAAGTCGGCGGGATCTCCGGGCCGGAGCCGGGCCTGCTCCAGGCCCAGCAGCGCGGCGCCCCCGTGCGCCGCGATCTCGTAGCACCTGGCCAGCTCCTCGTCGGTGCGGGCGTCGGTGCGGTAGGCGAGCAGGTGGGCGCGGTTGATCATGTCGCCGTCGCCGAACGGCGTCCACGGATCCCGCACCCCGTCGGACCCGAGGCCGACCAGCACCCCGGCCTCGACCAGCGGCCCGACCGGCAGGACCGGGTCCGCGCCGAGCGCGCAGGTGGTCAGCGAGACCTTCGCCTCGGCCAGCGTCTCGGCGAGGTCCGCGCGGTCGGCCAGGCAGAAGGCGTGGCTGATTGTGGTCGGCACGCCGCTGGACCTCGCCCTGCGGGCGATCTCCAGCACCTGCGCGACCCCTTCGTCGCCGCCGTCGTGCAGATGGATGTCGAGGGGGACGGTGTGCCGCTCGGCCAGGCCGTACAGCAGGTCGAGGTGTCCGTGCAGGTCGCCGTCGATGCCCACGGGGTCGAGCCCGCCGAGGATGTCCGCGCCCTCCTTGAGCGACTGTTCCATGAGCTCCGCCGTGCCCGGCCGCGACAGCAGCCCGAGCTGGGGGAAGGCGACGATCTGCACGTCCAGCAGGCCGGCGCGGGCCTGAGCGGCCTCCCGTACGCCGTGCACGTTGCTCAGCCCGTACACCGGGGCGACGTCCACGTGCGCCCGCCAGGCCCGGGTGCCGCGGGCGATCGCGTGGTCCATGAGCGCCAGGGCCCGCGTGGCGACCGGGGCGGTCATCTCCGCCCGCGCCGCGACGTCGCCCTCGATCAGGTCGCGCAGCGTCCCGGCCGGGGTGCGGCTCAGCCAGGGCTGGCCCCAGGTGGTCTTGTCGGGGTGGACGTGCGCGTCCACCGGGGCGGGCAGGGCGAGCAGTCCGCCCGCCGCCACCACCTCGCAGTCCTCCGCCCGGCGTGCCAGTGGGACGACGCGACCGTCTTCGATCAGGACATCGTGGGGGCGTACATCGGTGAACAGAATCTGAGCCATACCGGCTGATCCCCTTAACCCGAGGGCGACAGTGGCCTAGAATTATCAGACATCAGATGATTAGAGAAGAGGACAAATGCGGCACGTGGGCCGGACCTCCCTCGTCGACTCCGCCATCCGGGAGCTCCGCCAGGAGATCACCAGCGGCGTCTGGCCGGTCGGGGCCAAGATCCCTACGGAGAGCCGGTTGGCCGAGGCGCTGGGCGTGAGCAGGTTGTCGGTTCGCGAGGCCGTACGCGTGCTCGTCCACGCCGGGCTGCTCACCACCCGTCAGGGCGACGGCACCTACGTCACCGCGACCGACGAGAGCGAGGTGGCGTTCAAACGCCGCCTCGACCGCGCCGCCACCATGGACATCATCGACGTCCGACGCGGCCTGGACCTCGTGGCGGCCCGCCTGGCCGCCGAACGCCGCAAGCCGGCCGACCTCGACGACCTGAGGACGGCCCTGGGCCGCCGCACCGCCGCCCACCAGGCCGCCGACCTCGACGCGTTCGCCGACGCCGACGTGGAGTTCCACCTGTCCATCGCCGCGGCCTCGCACAACCCCGTCCTGCTGGACCTGTACCGCGGCATGAGCGAGGCGGTGCGCGAGACCGTCCGCCGCGACCACTGCATGGAACGCGCCGTGCTCGGCTCCGACTCCACCCACGAGGACCTGTACGAGGCGATCGAGTCCGGCGACGCGGCCGGCGCGGCCACGATCGCGCTCACCATCCTCAACGACCAGGAACGCGACCTCTGACGCCCGCTCTGCCTATGATCCATCCCATGCCGATCCCCCGAGCGGTCGCCGTGGTCGTCGACGGCGCCCGGGTCCTGGTCATCAAGCGGTACCTCCGGCGCGGCCCCGGCGTCGCCTGCGGCATCTGCACCGCCAAAGGCCGGCAGGGGCAGCCGTGTCCCGGGCACCACTACGCGCTGCTCCCGGGAGGCCACGTGGAGGACGGCGAGTCGCCGGAGAGCGCCGCCGTACGCGAGCTCCACGAGGAGACAACTCTCACCGCGACGATCGACCGGCTGCTCTTCACCGGCTCGCACGGCGGCCGGCCCGCCTCCTACTTCCTCATGCGGGACGTGACCGGCGTCCCGTCGCTCTCCGGTGACGAAGCCGAGGACCACGGGCCGGACAACACCTTCGAGCTCGTCTGGGCGAGCGCCGCCGAGTTCGGGCGGCTCGACCTCTACCCCGCCGACGTGCGCGAGCCGCTCACCCGGCTGCTCCACGGCTGACCCCGCGCCCGGAACCGGCACGCGGCCGGGGGCGCGTGGGCCGGACAAATTCCGCCCTGGGGTGCTCCCATGAACAAGTCCCTACGATTGGCGCCCATCACGCCTGCCAACGTCGAGACGGCCCTCGCGGTGAACGTCCGTCCCGACCAGGAGCGTTTCGTCTCGCCGGTGGCGAAGTCTCTCGCGGAGGCCTACGTGCAGCCGCAGGTGGCCTGGCCGCGCCTCATCCTGGACGGTGGCGGCGGAGGCGCAGGGGCAGGGCGTCGGACGATTCGCCGTCCGGGCTGTGGCCGCCGAGGTCAGGCGTCGCGGCGGCGCGCAGATGTACGTCACGTGGGAGCCGGGGGAAGGCGGCCCCGAGGACTTCTACCGGAAACTCGGCTTCCAGCTCACGGGTGAGCAGAGCGGCGGCGAGAAGGTCGGCGTACTGGACCTGGCCGTACCGGGCATGCTCTGACAGAGCCCCGACGGTGTGCCGCCCGACCTCCAGCCCTGGGCACGGCGATCACCCCGGAGCCGCAGTGCCTCCCTCGTTGAACCGCACGAGCGTCCACCTGGGCGGCGGCCACTGCGTCGGCTCCTGGTCGGTGACCCATTCCGTCACCGAGGCCGGGGACACCCTGAGGTCGAAGGACCGGTAGACCGGCAGCAGCCCGAGGGCGTTGAACGAGATCTCGACCGTCTCGGCGTGGCCGACCACGACGACGGTCTCGCCGCGGTGGCGGTGGGCGAGGTCGCTGATGGTGTGGCTGGTGCGGGTCACCATCTCGGCCCAGGTCTCGTTGCCCTGCTGCCACGGACGGTAGATGCCGCCCCCGTCGATGTCGAGGCGCCGGAACTCCGCGTGGGTGAGTCCGTCCGCCTCCGGCGGTGTGTGCCACGTGCAGAGCCCGCAGTCCTGTGACGACGGCAGGCCGGCGGCCGTCGCGATCGCGGCGGCTGTCTGCACGGCGCGTGGCAGGGGCGAGGAGTAGATCGCCGCCGTGTCGTCGCCGATTTCCATGGTGAGCTGCCGCCCGAGCTGTGCCGCCTGCTGATGTCCGATGTCGGTGAGGCCGCGGCATCCCTTCGGGCCGCCTATGACGCCGTCCTGCTTGTGCAGGGAGTCCCCGTGGCGTACGAAGAACATCCGGGTTCGCATGCCGTGGATCATGTCAAAGGGGCGGCCGTCGAGGCGCCTGCGGCCCGATGCTCCCGGCGAGGGTGCGCCTCGTATTCTTGATCAGGTCGCCGAGGGCGCGGCCGTGAAGGGAACGGGATGAGTCGTTACTCACGGGTCGTGGTGAAGCTGAGCGGCGAGGCACTCGCGGGAGACGCCGGGTGGGGAACCGATCCGGTCAGTCTCGCCCAGCTGGCGGATGAGATCCTCTCCGTCAGCACGTTGGGCGTCGAGGTCGCGGTGGTCATCGGCGGCGGCAACTACTTCCGCGGCCGGATGGCCGACGGCTGGGGGATAGGCCGCGCAGAAGCCGACAACATCGGCATGCTCGGCACGGTGATGAACGCGCTGATGTTGCGTGGAGTGCTCACCGCGCGCTCGCGGACCGATGTGCGGGTGATGACTGCGGTGCCGATGCAGAGTGTCGCCGAGCCCTTCATCCGGCTGCGCGCCGACCGGCACCTTCGCCGTGGGCTGATCGTCCTGCTCGCCGGTGGCATCGGCCAGCCGTACGTCACGACGGACTATCCGGCTGTCCAGCGGGCTCTGGAGCTCGAAGCGGACGCGCTGCTGGTCGCCAAGCGCGGCGTCGACGGGGTGTACGACAGCGACCCGAACGTGAACCCGGACGCCAAGCGGTACACCAACCTCACCTATCGAGAAGCCCTGGCGGCCGGGGTGAGGGTGATGGACGAGAGCGCCTTCGTACTCGCCAATGAGCAAGGGCTGCTCATGCACGTGTTCGACGTGGCGGCGACGGGCGTGATGAAGGCGATCTGCGAAGGGGAAGACGTGGGAACGAGGATCACCCGGGATGCCGATTCCTCCAGATAGCCGATCTCAGGCGGGCATGAACGAGCAGGTTGCGGCCGCAGAAAAATACCTGTCACGGTGGCGTCGTGTCGCTGTCCATGACGAACCTTTCGGAGGGCACGTACGGCAGATCTGTCGTGGGCGGCTGGCAGGATCACCGTCGTGACGGACAGCGATGATCTCCTTCGGCGGGTGTCGGCGAAGGCGAACGCGACCACGGAGCACCTGCCTCCTCCCGCGACGGCGGAGGAGGTGGCGCAGGCCGAACGCATGCTGGGATTTCGGCTTCCTCCGGTGCTCACCCACCTCTACCGCGAGGTGGCCAACGGCGGCTTCGGTCCCGATTACGTCCTTCTCCCGCTCGCGGGAGAAGGACGTACCGTCGTGCGCGAATACCGCGAGGGCCGGGAGACCTCGGGGCCCGGCGCTGACGCGCACTGGCCGGCGGACGTGCTGCCCATCCTGGACTGGGGGTGCGGCATGTACGCCGCCGTGGACTGGCGCAGCCCCGAGGGGCCCGTACTGCTCTTCGAACCGAACGGGATCAGCGACGACCGGCACCACGCCTGGTATGTCGACTCGGAAACCCTGACCGACTGGCTGGAGACCTGGATCGCGGAAACGGGCTGGTACGAGGAAGACGCCGACGAAGACGGCGACATGCGGCCATGGGAGTCGGCTCAGCAGCGGCTGGCCGAATGAGCCGCCCTCCCCGGAACTCCGTTCGCCCTCTGCCTCGGAGGACAAAGCGGTTGCGCAGCGGGTGACCAGCGGCACATCATCTGGAACGTGGCCGCCCTGCCTGACCCCCTGCCCGTGTTCTTCGCCGTCTGCTGCGACGCGCTTGAGCAGCACATCCCGGTTCGTGCCCCCACCAGCCATCAGGAGACTCAGTGACAGAGGAAAGGGAAGTCCCCGTAGGCGAGGCGTTGAACGGCCTCGACGTCTACCCGCTTCCCGAAGGATGGACCGCTCTGGGCGCGATAGTCCTCGTGAAGTGCCTCGACGAGGAAGGCCACTCCTCATGGGCCTTCAGGACCACGGACGGGCTGAGCGACGAGGAACTCCTCGGCGCCCTGACCGTCCGAACCGACCTCCTCCGCCGCAAGCTGTACGAGGCATACACGGGCGACGAGGACGACGACGAATAAGACCGGATGCTCTTGCGGCGACGACCGAACGGACGGGAAATCCGACCCACAGTGTCAGCTTGGCAACCGCATTGATCACGGCCGGGACGAGGTGATGCTGTGGGATTCAGGACATACGCCAGACGCGTCCGCGACCGTGACCTTCCTCACAGGAGACGCTTGTCCGCGCTGAGGTGCGCAGTCGGCTGCTACCACCCGATCGGCTTCAATGCGACCTACTCATACCTTGCCACGGCAGGAAACCTCCGACGTGATGAGTCGGCTCTGCTCCGGGCGCTGGACATGCTGGAACTCAGCCGGAATGCCTGGCTGGCGGAGGTCGACGCCTTCGCGGACCGGCGCCGCCTCGAAAAGCCGAAGCATCGCCGTAGTCCGTTGGCGTCCGAGGTGCGGTACCTGCACGGATGGAGATGGCCCGGACCGGAGGGCCATCGGGTGATGCTCCGAGAGGTCGGGATCCTTTGGGACCGGCATGCGACCGACCCGTGTCCTGACGTACCAACTTCGGTGCGGCACGACCTCCTCGAATTGAACGCCACACTTGCCGGCTGCGTATCGACCTACCTACGCAACGACGGCACACTCGGTTCCGGTCACAAGGCCACTCTTCTCGGCTGCCTGCGCAAACTCCGACGGCATCTGCATCACCCGGGCTACCTCTCCTCTGTGCAAGACGCCTTTGGCTACTACAGCCGTCTGTTCAATGTGGCGGAACTGGTCCTCAACGACGCTTACCCGTTCTCTGCCAAGACGTAGGGCAAGGGCTGGTTCCAGAACGAGGATCAGCGCATGCTGACCGCTTCATATGAGCACGATCAACCACGCGGTCGTACGGTTCTCGTTGCGTAGAACGTCGGTTTCGGAGTCTGAATTGCTCTGCCTTCGTTCGTGGCTGTTGTTTTCACAGGTCCAGCGGCGGCAGTCCACGCATATCGCGGTAGCGCCGCCGCGCTGCGGTAAGGCTGTCCGACCCGTTGGGGCCACCCATGACGACCTCGGCGTTGTGATCGTCCTGGCCGTCGTCCTCCCAGGTGCACTCTTCGCAGAACCCGAAGCCGCCGCGGTCCAGAAGGGTGGGGTGAAAACAGCATGGGCACGTGTATGGCTCATCGGCCGGCGGTAAGTCCAGGCGATCTCCGCCCTGCTCTGCGATCACGGACAAGACCCATCCCTTGCGCTCGCGGATCTCCTCGATGCTGGGATGGTTCATATCCGTCCTGATGTCGTACGGCTCCGAACCCTTGTCATTCTGTCCAATCACACGCTGATTGTGCGGCGATCACCTGGTCAGGCTGGAAAGTGCTCGCATTGTTTGTTCGACTACGCTCGTCGACGAAGGAAGGCCATCGGCACGCAAATGAGCGTGGTGGTGATCATCACCACCAAGAAGGGCAGCATGTCGACTCGAATGTTCATCTCCGGCTGGTAGGTGTTCATGTACCACTCGTCCAACGCAGCCAGGAACCAGGCGGCTGCCGGCCACAAGAGGTAATGGGCGTGCCGCTGCGTGCGTCGAAACGCCAAGAACAAAGCCACGAAGACGACTCCGCCCACTGTCAGCGGGATCGTCCGATAAAGCATTCCGATCAGTTCGGCCACGCGAACACCTCAATATGTAGGTGAAGCTCCGCCACTATAGGTTTATTGCGGCGTCGTGCGCATCTTCATTGCAAGAAGCTCCTGTCCGCCCGCAGGTGAAGCGGGCCATCGTTACGGGGAGAGATAGAGCGTCTCAGGTCTGCTCGGTTTGTCCCCGGGGATGACGGGCGAACCAGCTCACCCACCTACGACTTCGGCGTGACGCCGGGTGACGAGAATGGAGTCCGCGCTGTCAGCTTGGGAACTGCAACGATCAACCGGCGTCGGGGCCCTGAGCTGGACGAAAGGCCGGTCGTGAATGTTCGTGATTGACTCTCGTTCCCCTGTCCGATCGCACGACGATCAGCTGACGACCAGGGACCTCACAGCTCGTGTCGGGGCTGGCTTTCTCGTGCAGTTCCCAGGTGTCCGCCCTGACCCACTCCGTACGCCTCGCGCATCCAGCCGGCGAATTCCTCATCTAGCTCAGCGAGATCAGAGATGCGGAAGGCATGAACGTACAGCCGCTTCGTGTAAGGAGCCACGCTGGTGATGCGAGCGTCGTCGCTGATCGCGCGCTGGATGTCGAAGTAGCCTCGGAGCCCTCGCGCGTCTGGCTTTGCTCCGGCGAATCCACGACGTGTTCCCTTGACGGTGATCATGCTCTTGGACACCGCATACGTGAAGGGCCCGCATGCCTCAACCAGCCTGACGAATTCGCGGTACAGGGCTACCGATGCGTCGGGCTTGCCGTCAAGATGATCGTCGATCGTCCAGGTCTCATGGTTCATGGACCGAGAAAGTAGCAGGCGGTGGCGACGGTTTTCGGACTGCGAACCCGTACGTTCTCCTCTGCCTGACACCCCAATGCGCAAGGACGCGTTGCGCGAAGTCTCGTCACGAGCAGTCCTTATCGGAGGACAAGGCCACGGCTCACCGTTGATCGCCGTCCGAACGGGCACGCAGTGGGCACGGCCTGGCGGCTCGTACACACCCGCTCGCTCTGCTCGGGCACTACCTCACCCGCTTACGGCCCACCGGAGCGTGACTCGTGATCATAAGCGTTGGACAGCACCTCTGCGCGGCCAAGAAGATCCCGGCATGGGAACCGACATCCATGGATTCATCGAGTGCCGCACATGGACGTCCGGACTCGATGTCGGTGAGACCGTCTGGTGCGCTGCCATCTCACTGAAGATGGTGGTCGGCAGAGACTACGAAGCCTTCGATTGCCTCTTCGGGGTTCGCAGCTCAGGCCACTGGCGACCGGTAGCGGCCGATCGCGGGCTCCCCCAGGATGCGTCGGAGACCACCAAAGCTGAGTTGGCGGAATGGGGGGAAGCCGCCTTCGGTGTCACGTGGTTGAACTGGGATGAGGTCACCGCGATCGACTGGGATGAACCCGCGCTTCACCCGACCAACGTAGCCCACTATCGGCAGCTTCCCGATCAGAGCCTAGAACTCGTTCGCCGCTCGGTATGGAGCCGTAGGTTCGCTCGGGTGAGTGGCGTGGATACCTTGACGGTCGACCCTAATCAAGTCGCTGTGTTGTGGGATGAAGGCACCGAGTGGAGGGACGGAGACACCGTCTTCCGCGTTGAGCGTGCTACGCGCCGCTGTGCCGTACCACCTGACAGCCTTTGGCACGGGGTGTGGACAGTTATGCGTACGCTCGCGCACGTCCACGGAGACGATGCTGTCCGCCTGGTGGCCTGGTTCGAGGAGTAGGCGATCCAGCATGCGGAGCAGCGTTTCCCATGCTTGGAAGCAGGTGACCGGAATCGAACCTGTTGCTGTCAGCTCGGGAAGTCTTTCCACATCATGCCGTTCCCCCTGTGAGAGCGGTGACCTGGGCGGATGCCGGTCGAGTGACCGTGAGTCTCCGTGGGTTCCCGCTGGTCGCCGTCCGAACGGGCACGCAACGGGCATGCTGATGGCTTTCCCTGTGATCTGGTCAGCTGTTGGTGTGGCACCCACCCTCGGACAGGCCGGATTCGCCTCGGATGTGAACAATGCGATCAGGCGTTCCGAGGGCGTCGGTACGGATTCCGCCCTCGACCAGACCCTGGCCTGTGTCTGCGAAAAGAAATCTATGCGCGTAGACCTGTCGAAACAAAAGCCAGTCGTAGCGAACGACCGGACGTCTCCAGATGGTTTCGAACCAATCGGCCGTGATCGCTGCCAACTCCACAGGACTACCGGACGCTGAGAAGGCGAGGGGCGTGGGTTCGGCGGGGAAGGTGAGTAGCTGGTTGTGGAGCTGGTCGCCGCGAATCTTGGATCCATCGAGGTAGACGCCTGCCGTCATGAGGCTGAGGCGTAATCCAGGGGCCGGCAGATCCGCGTAGACAAGGAGCTTGCCGAAGGATGTCTCTCCCTGCTGGAGGCGATACCCGTACGCAACATAGTCCGGAAGCAGCACCTCGACACCATCAGGTGTCAGCGACCACGAGGTTGCCTGTTCTCTCAAAGCGTCGATGAAAGCAGCCTGGACCTCGTCGGGCTCATCATCATCGTCAAGCGGCAACCATCGGTTCTCGGCCATGGGGCACTTTAGATCAGAGTGTGTCCGTCCGACTGTCCAATTCTCCTGCGAGAAGACGGTCCGGCACGCGATCAAGAAGGCAACGATCCACGTGCCTAGCCTGACATTTACGGTTACATCGAGTACGGCATGCCAGCGTTGGGTGCCTCACCCGTCGAGGCTCCGATGGGGCGCGGAAGGTCTCTGGAGCGAGGATCGAGTATGACCCGATGACGCGACTGGCCGCCCTGGGACCGGGCACCGGGTGGGAGCACGGCGCTGCGGTTCGGGCCTGGAGGCGTGCGATTGGTCGCCTGGTTCGACTGATAGCAGGGCGAGACGGTCAGGACGGTGACAGGGCTTCTGGGGGGCCGACTCGGTAAGCGGGAAGGACGTGGCGCGAAGGCGAGTGGAGCGAGCGTGGGATTGGGGGTCGAAGGGGGCGGAGCCCCCTGTGAACGCAGTCTGAAGCTCAAGAGGCGCGACGCGCCCATTTCGGGGGCGCCAGGCCGAGCAGTTGGAGCGGGTGACGGGAATCGAACCCGCGCTGTCAGCTTGGGATCCGCATCGATCACGGTCCGCTGGGGCACTGAGCTGGGCGGAAGGCTGGTCCTAAGTCACCGTGGTTGACCCATCGTCACCCCTCTTAATGGCCCGGTGATCAGCCTGCGACCTGGTGTTTCTCGCGCGACGCGTGCATCCCGGGCCAGTCGGTGCAGCGGGTCACCTCTGGGTCGCTGGCGAACGCGTGCACGGCTGCGTGATCACTGGCACGGAAGTCACGCAGCAGCAGCCGAGGCGTGGTCAGTTCCGTGATTTTAAGTATGGGCGCACCCAGAATTGAGAGCCGCAGCCCGGAGTGCGGCTCTACTAAATGTCTAGCTTCGTCACGATGCATGGTGACGATCCGTTACGCTGCCCAGCGTCAAAGTATGATCTTGAGGAGAGCGGGCCAGACAATGCGTAATTACAAGCAGGCAGCGGTGTTCACGGTCGCCACGGCAGTCGCACTTGCCAGTTCCGTGGTCATGAGCAGCCCGGCAATGGCCGCGTCATCGCCGACTGCGGTGTGCGGCGGCGGCAGCTACCACGTCATCGACAGCCACGCCATCAGCGGGCTCGCCACGATTTACCTGCTCTACAACGGCAGCACCAACTGTGTGGTGACGTGGAAGAGCAGCAAGTACCAGGGCGGTTACACCCTTACGGGGGCCACCATTCAAAAGAAGGGCGGCAGCAAGATCAGTGACACCGGCTCCTACAAGATCTATGCCGGTCCCGTGAAGGTCAACGCTGCCGGCACCTGTGTCTCGTGGGGAGGCCATGCTTCGAACAGCACCGGTGTAGGTGAGGGCTGGCAATCGAGCTGGACTCACTGCGGCTGATCACCGAGACAGGTCGTCATTTCAACGTCGGGGTGACTCGGGCCGGGGTTCACCGGGGCGCGAGTCCCCTTCCGTACGCGGGCGAACGGCTGGTGCCGAGAATGACTGCCCGCACGCTTGCGTTCCACCTCGGCCGGGCGCGCAGTGACCGTACTGGGCAGACAGAGACCTTCTGCCTAGGGTCGGCAGTATGAGCCAAGGCCCGGACGGGGATCGTGTCCCCACCTGGGTCTTCACAGTGAGAGCGGGTGACGGGAATCGAACCCGCGCTGTCAGCTTGGGAAGCTGATGTTCTGCCATTGAACTACACCCGCACGAACCGGAGTACGCGTCCACCACTGTAGCGGAAACTTGCCCCCCAACAGCAAACCCAACGCCCCACCTTTTCCGGCCGGGACGGTAAGTTGGCTCACCGTGTTGCTATCTGACCGTGACATCCTTGCTGAGATCGACTCCGGCCGGCTCGCCCTAGACCCCTTCCACCAGGACATGATCCAGCCGTCCAGCATCGACGTACGGCTCGACCGCTACTTCCGTGTCTTCGAGAACCACAAGTACCCCCATATCGACCCCTC
This sequence comes from Nonomuraea sp. NPDC001636, assembly GCF_040298265.1. Taxonomy (NCBI): domain Bacteria; kingdom Bacillati; phylum Actinomycetota; class Actinomycetes; order Streptosporangiales; family Streptosporangiaceae; genus Nonomuraea; species Nonomuraea sp. NPDC001636. Next base: position 147,829 of record NZ_JBEOZT010000010.1, on the reverse strand, counting down.
CGTGGAGCAGCCGGATCTCACGCGGATGGTCGAGCCGTCCGGTGACGAGCCGTTCATCCTGCATCCGGGGGAGTTCGTGCTGGCCTCCACCTATGAGGTGATCACGCTCCCCGACGACCTGGCCTCGCGGCTGGAGGGAAAGAGCTCGCTCGGACGGCTGGGCCTGCTGACGCACTCCACCGCCGGGTTCATCGATCCCGGTTTCAGCGGGCACGTCACGCTTGAGCTGTCCAACGTGGCGACCTTGCCCATCAAGCTGTGGCCGGGGATGAAGATCGGGCAGTTGTGCGTGTTCCGGCTCAGCTCGCCCGCCGAGCACCCGTACGGATCGGCCAAGTACGGGTCCCGGTATCAGGGTCAGCGGGGCCCGACTCCGTCCCGGTCGTTCAGGAACTTCCACCGGACGAAGATTTGAGTGAACAACAGGTGAACATTTAGGGAACGTCGCGGAAGGATGAGCCCTCCGCGCACCCCACAACAGGCCACGTCACCGGTCGGATTTCCCTGCAAAAAGCGGCCAAACTACTCCGAACGCCGGTGTCGCACAACATACGCAGGGTAGCCAGAAGGCGAAGGAGACATGAAGTTCGCATTTCGCCTGGTAACCCGTACCCTCTTCCACGGACCATCCCCGCACATCTGGAGAACGACGTGCGCCTGCGTCTCACGCCACGTGAGGACAGCTACTACGACCTGTTCGCCGACTCCGCGAACAACCTGGTCACGGCATCCCGTCTGCTGGTCGAGATCATCAGTGACGGATCGGACAGGGAAGCCCTGGCCGAGAAGATGCGCGCCTGCGAGCACGCCGGTGACGAACGCACCCATGCGATCATGAACCGGCTCAACGAGAGCTTCATCACTCCGTTCGACCGTGAGGACATCTACCGCCTCGCCTCCAACCTCGACGACGTGATGGACGCGATGGAGGCCGCCTCCGACCTCATCGTCCTCTACCAGATCGACCATCTCCCCAAAGACGTGGTCCGGCAGGTCGAGGTCCTGGAACGCGCCGCCGAGCTGACCGCCGAGGCGATGCCCCGGCTGCGTTCCATGAAGAACCTCAACGAGTACTGGATCGAGGTCAACCGCCTGGAGAACCAGGGTGACCAGGTCTACCGCAGGCTGCTGGCCAAGCTGTTCAGCGGCGAGTACGACGCGCTCACCGTCATGAAGATGAAGGAGGTCGTCGACGCCCTGGAGGAGGCCGCCGACGCCTTCGAGCACGTGGCCAACACCGTCGAGTCGATCGCGGTCAAGGAAAGCTAGGCCCAGTGGACCTCACGCTCGCCCTCGTCATCGGCGTGGTCGTCATCTCCCTGGCCTTCGACTACACCAACGGGTTCCACGACGCGGCGAACGCCATCGCGACCTCCGTCTCGACCCGGGCGCTCACCCCCAGGGCCGCGCTGTTCATGGCCGCGGCGATGAACTTCATCGGCGCCCACCTGGGCACTCAGGTGGCCCAGACCGTCGGAAAAGGGATCATCGACGCTCCCAACGGTCCGCACGGCCTGGTCGTCGTGGCCGCGGCGCTCATCGGCGCGATCGTCTGGAACCTGATCACCTGGTACTTCGGGCTGCCCTCCTCCTCCAGTCACGCGCTCATCGGCGGCCTGGTGGGCTCCGCGCTGGCCTCGGCCAGCGTGGTGCACTGGGACGGCGTCGTCGACAAGGTCGTCATCCCGATGATCCTGTCGCCGCTGATCGGGTTCAGCCTCGCCGCGCTGATCATGATCGCAATCTACTGGATCTTCCGCAACAGCCAGCCGGGCAGGACCAACCGCGGCTTCCGCTACGCGCAGACCGTCTCGGCCGCCGCCATGGCGCTCGGGCACGGCCTGCAGGACGCGCAGAAGACGATGGGCGTCATCTTCCTGGCACTCACGGTCGGCGGGTACGCCAGCCCCGGCGAGGGGATCCCGCAGTGGGTCATCCTGAGCGCCGCCGGTGCGATCTCGCTCGGCACGTACGCCGGCGGGTGGCGCATCATGCGCACGCTCGGCCGGCGGATCATCGCGCTCGACCCGCCCCAGGGGTTCGCCGCCGAGTCGGCCGCGGCCACCGTCCTGTACGGAGCCGCGATCGGGTTCGGCGCGCCGATCTCCACCACCCACACCATCACCACGGCGATCATGGGCGTCGGCGCCACCAAGCGGCTGAGCGCCGTGCGGTGGGGCGTGGCCGGCAACATCGTGACCGCCTGGGTGCTCACCATCCCGGCGGCGGCCCTGGTGGCGGCGCTGGCCTACGGCGTCCTCCACCTGATGGTGGAGTAGGGCCTGATGGTGAGTCGGGCCTGACGGTGGAGTGGGGCGCCGGGGGCTGTCCGTCGGTGTACGTCAGCCGGGGGCGGCCCGTAGGTGTACGTCAGCCGGTGGCTGTCCGTCGGCGTACATCAGCCGGGGGCTACCCGCCGGCGTACATCACGTCCACGTCCCAGCGGGTGAAGCCCAGGGACTCGTACAGCCTGATCGCGGCCGTGTTGGCCTCGTCCACGTAGAGCATCGCGTGGGCGAGGCCGCGCGAGCGCAGGTGGGTCAGACCGGCCAGGGTGAGCGCCCGGCCCAGGCCGGTGCCCTGCTGGGAGGGGTCGACGCCCACGACGTAGACCTCGCCGAGCGGCTCGTGGCCGTGCTCGGACGAGCCGTGGATCTTGGTCCAGTGGAAGCCGGCGAGCCGGTCGCCGCGGACGGCCAGGAAGAAGCCCCTGGGGTCGAACCAGGGCTCGCGCTCGCGCCGGTGCAGGTCGTCGAGCGTCCAGGCGCCCTGCTCGGGGTGGTGGGCGAAGGCGGCGGAGTTCACCTTGAGCCACGCCTCCTCGTCCTGACCCGGGACGAACGTGCGCAGCTCCACACCTTCCGGAAGCGTGTAGGGCGGCAGCGGGTCGAGCAGCGAGCGGCGCATCTGCCACAGCGAGCGCACCCGGTCGAAGCCGAACGACGCGGCCAGCGCCCCGGCGCCGGCGTGGTCGCCGTGCGCCCACAGCCGCACCCTGCCGCCGGTCAGCTCGAGTACGGCCCGCAGCAGCCGCGTCCCGTGGCCCTGACGCCGGTAGGCGGGATGGATGACCAGCTCCGCGCTCGGCCCCTCGACCTCGTCGGTCGGGTCGACGTGCGCGTAGCCCGCGGGCGCGCCGTCGTCGGCGTGCAGCAGCAGCGAGCGGGCACGGGGGTCGCCGCCGTACCGGAGATGGAGCATCACGTGCTCGTTGAGCGGGCGGACCCCGTCCGTCTCGGTCGCCGCGTCAACGATGCGGAGAACCTGGGAGACCTCGTCGTCGTCGAGCCGTTCGCAGATCTTCACATGTGCACCCACATAAGGAACTCTAGGCGTACCAATGGCGAACAATGCCATGGGCGTCCCCGGTCAATCGTTACCTTTGCGACATTCGTTGCATAGGGAGACGTCGTAACGTCCCTCTCATGACGTCACGCACCCTCCTCCGGCTGTGCACGGCCGGCGCCGCCACCGCGGCCGGGATCGCCCTGGCCATGGCGCCCGCGGTCGCCGCGACCAGCGGCTCGGCCGGTCACGGAACCGGCCACGGCGGGCCGACCGTCCCGGTCCGCCTGCTGAGCATCAACGACCTGCACGGCAACCTCGAACCGCCGTCGGGCTCCTCCAGCCGCATCCTCGACCCGGACGGCCCCCTCGTCGACGCCGACGGCTCGCTGACCGGGCTGCCCGGCGGCAAGTACTCGATCGCCGGCGGCGCGTCGTACCTGGCGACGTACGTCAAGCAGGCGCGTACCGAGAACACGCTGCTCGTGGCGGCCGGCGACCTCATCGGCGCGTCACCGCTGATCTCGGCCGCCTACCACGACGAGCCCACCCTGGAGGTGCTCGGCTCGCTCGGACTCAACGCCACCGCGGCCGGCAACCACGAGTTCGACGAGGGGTACGCCGAGCTGCAGCGCCTCATGAACGGCGGCTGCCACCCGGTGGACGGCTGCTCGCCCGCCGGCCAGTGGAAGGGCACGGACTTCGACTTCCTCGCCGCCAACGTCCTCAAGGAGGGCACCGGCCAGTACGCCCTGTCGCCGTTCTACGTCAAGAAGATCAACGGCGTGCAGGTGGGCTTCATCGGCCTGGTGACGGCGACCACGCCGACCATCGTCACCGCCGAGGGCATCAAGGGCCTGCAGTTCACCGAGGAGGTCGCCGCGGCGAACCGGGCCTCGGCCTACCTGGCGCGCAGGGGCGTCAAGGCGCAGGTCGTCCTGATGCACGAGGGCGACTCGACCACCCCGAACCAGAGCCCGGACGCGTGCTCGGCGAACACCGCCAACGCCGGCTCGCGCATCGCCAGGGAGCTGGACCCGCAGATCGACCTGGTCATCAGCGGCCACTCGCACCAGGCCTACATCTGCAAGACCAAGGACCCGGCGGGCCAGGACCGCTACTACACGCAGGGCTCGTCGTTCGGCCGCGTGCTGACCCAGATCGACCTGCGGGTCGACAAGCGCACCCGGGACGTGGTCCGCTCCTCGGTCACCGCGGACAACAAGGTCGTCGCCCGTACGGTCACCCCGGACCCGCAGGTCGAGGCGCAGATCCAGACGTGGCGGACGCGCAGCGCCGAAGTGGCCAACCGCAGGATCGGCTCGATCACCGGTGACATCACCAACGTCGTCACCAACACCTCGGCCGCGACCACCAGGCCGGAGACGCCGCTCGGCGACCTCATCGCCGACTCCCAGCTGGAGGCGGCCAAGCCGGCGGGCGCCGAGATCGCGCTGATGAACCCGGGCGGCATCCGCACCTCGCTGACGTACGCGCAGTCGGGGGCTGAGGGCGACGGCGTCGTCACCTACGGCGAGGCGTTCGCCGTCCAGCCGTTCAGCAACATCGTGCAGGTGCGCACGTACACGGGCGCGCAGCTCAAGGCGCTGCTGGAGCAGCAGGTCTGGACGCCCAACCCGGCGACGGGCGCGATCAACCACCGGCTGCTCCAGGTGTCGTCGTCGTTGACCTACACCTTCGACACCACCAAGCCGGTGGGGTCGCGCGTGTCGGACGTCAAGCTCAACGGCGCCCCCGTCACGGACACGCAGTCGATCAAGATCGCCGCGAACAACTTCCTGATGGGCGGCGGTGACGGCTTCTCTGTGTTCACGCAGAGCACGGACACGTGGAGCGGGCCGGTCGACCTCGACGCGTTCACGGCGTACCTGACCGCGCACTCGCCGATCAGCCCGTCGGCGGCCGACCGCATCAAGATGATCAAGTGACCCCCGGGCCGGAGGTCCCGCCCTGCGGGCCCTCCGGCCCTCCCGGCAGGCGGGCTCAGGCTCGGCGCGGTGAGTCGGTGGGGGCCTGTTCGCGGTGCAGCGGCAGGCAGGCCACCAGGCGGGCGCCCGGTTCGTGGTCGGCGACCTTGAGCGTGCCGCCGTGCGAGGCGCAGATCTCGCGCGACAGCGCCAGGCCGAGCCCGCTGCCGCCCTTCTCCTTCCGGCGGGCGTCCTCCAGCCGGGTGAAGCGTTCGAAGACGCGCTCGCGGTCGGCGGGCGGGATGCCGTCGCCGTCGTCGGTGACCGAGACGCAGACGTGGTCGCCCTCCACCCACACCTTGAGGTCAATCCGGTGCGCGGCGTGCCGGGTGGCGTTGTCCAGCAGGTTCGTCAGCAGCCGGTCGAGCTGGACGGGCGAGCCGAGGACGGGCGCGTGGGCGCACATGTCCACGACGATGGGGATCTTGCCGCCCGCGCGGCGGCGCACCTGCTCCTCGGCCAGGCGGCACATGTCGACGACGCGGCGGTCGGGGATGGCGCCGGCGTCCAGGCGGGCCAGCAGGAGCAGCTCGTCGATGATCCCGGTGAGGCGTTCGGCGGCGGCCAGGGCGCGGGCGCCGGTGGCGGGCCAGTCGGTCTCGTCGGGGTAGGCGTTGGCGACCTCCAGCTGGGTGCGCAGGGCGGAGATGGGGCTGCGCAGCTCGTGGGAGGCGTCGGCGACGAAGCGGCGCTGGGTCTCGGCCGAGCGTTCGAGGCGGTCGAGGGTGTGGTTGGTGGTGGCGGCCAGGTCGGTGATCTCGTCACCGGTCTCGGGGACGGGCACGCGCCGGCTCAGGTCGCGGCCGGTGATCTCGGCCAGCTCGGCGCGGATGCGCTCGACCGGGCGCAACGCGGAGGCGACCACGACCCAGGTGATGCCGGCGACGATCACCAGGGCGATGGGCGTGCCGAGGAACACCACGGCGTTCAGCCAGGACAGCGCCCGGTTGACGTCGCTGAGCGAGGAGGCGCCGTACACCGTGACGAGCCGGCCGTCGGGGGTGCGCACCTTGATCGCCATGATCAGGTACTGGGCCTCCTTCTCGTCCCTGAGGCCGGTGAGCGTGCTCTCGGCGCTGTAGAGGGTCTCCGGCTTGTCCACCCGCATGCCGGACAGCCGCTGGCCGTGGTGCAGGCCGGGGCTGGTGGCCAGCACGCGTCCGTCGGCGTCCACCACCTGGAGGAGCTGCACCCGGGCCGGGGCCTCCAGCGACGCGGGCAGCTGCCCGGCGCGGGCCTCGCTGGCCACCCTGCGGACGGCCAGCTCCACCCGGGTCTCCACCAGCCCGTGCAGGTTGTCCGGCCCGAGGGTGAGGGCGAGCGTGCCCGTGACGGCCAGGACCACTGCCGCCACCAATGTCGCGAGCGTGGTCAGGCGCCCGCGGATCGAGCGGGGAAAGAGCCTTTTCGCCATCCCCTGAGACCTACCCATGGAGACCTGAACGGGGAAAACGCCGGATCGAGATTCGGCAAGCGGCCCGCAAAGAGGGGTGTCCCGCCGGGCCGGCCCGGCGTCCCGCTCGAATAGTGGATCACGTGGGAGGCGCCACGGGCAGGCCGCCGGTCCTCGCCGGGCGGCTGCCGCGACACATGGGCGAGGTGATCGATCTGTGCCGCATCATCACCACCTGAGCGGCTTCTGGGCCGCGCCGGCGTTCGTCGTCCTGGTGACGTACGTGGTGCTGGCCGGGCGGACGGCGTGGAGCCGGTGGCGTACCGCGAGCTTTGCCGGGGGCTGCGCGCTGGTGACCGTGGCGCTCACCGATCCCGTCGCCGCGCTGGCCGCGACCGACTTCCGTGGCCAGGTGCTGCAGCGCCTGCTGATCGGCATTCCGGCGCCCCTGGCCCTGGCCCTGGGCGCGCCGGTGACGCTGCTGCTGCGCTCGTTGCCGGTCGCGCAGGCCCGCCGGCTGACCCTGGCGCTCCGCGGGCCGGCCGTCCACCTGCCGGCCAACCCGTGGACCGCGCTGGCGCTCAGCGCCGGCGGCATGGCGGCCCTGTACTGCACGCCCCTGTACGGGGTCGTCCCCGCGCCGCCGGTGCACGCGTACCTCCTGCTGACCGGTTACCTGTTCGCCTGGGTCGTCGCCGGGCCCGACCCCGCGCCGCGCCGCCCGCCGGCGCCGGTACGGCTGGCCGTGGTGGGCGTGGCGATCGCCGTACACGCGGGCCTGTCCTGGGTCATGTACGCCGGATGGCTGGACCTGCCGGTGCCGTCCGAGCAGCTCAGGGGCGCGGCGCAGATCATGTTCTACGGCGGGGTCGCCGCGGGGCTGCTGCTCGCCCTGGCCCTGGCGGCGTCCCGGCGGGCCCGGCGCACTCCCGAGAACGCCGACGTCGAGCTGCTCGCCCCCGGGCTGACCGTCCGGGTGCCGGGGGAGCCCGAGCCCGTCCGGCGGGTCCGCGTCCCCGACCGCGAGCCGGCCAGGACGCGCGGCCCGCTCACCCCCGCCGAGTACGGCGACGAGGACGAACCGGACCCCGCCGATCTGTAGCCGCCCGGCAGCAGCCCGGTCAGCGGGCGGCGCGGGAGCGGAACAGGTCGTAGAGGGCGGCGGCCAGCGCCATGACCACGAACCCCAGCACCACCCACAGGCCGTGCCGGAAGGCAGTCGGCCAGCCCTGCGGCAGCGAGCCGAAGAACGCCGAGCCCGCCGCCGCGATGCCGATCGCCGACCCGAGCCGCTGCCCGGTCTGCAGCACCCCGGCGGCGCTCCCGCCGCCCGCGGGCGGCACCTCCGACAACGTGATCGCCTGGTTGGGCGAGATCACCAGGCCGCTGCCGATGCCCGCGACCAGCAGCGGCAGCGCGGTCGCCGCGCCCACGCCGGCCCCCGGCACCAGCAGCGTCGCCACCATGGTCGCCAGCAGGCCCGCGATCACCGTCCCGAGCCCCACCGCGACCAGCTTCCTGCCCGCCCGGCCGACGAGCCTGCCGCCGACCACCGACGACCCGGCCGACCCCAGCGCGAACGGCGTGATCGACAACCCGGCCAGCAGCGCGCTGTAGCCCTCGCCGCTCTGCAGGTACAGGGTGAAGGCGAAGAAGATCCCGGTGAACCCGGCGAAGTAGAACAGGGCGATGGCCGACCCGAGGCTGTAGGACCGCCTGGCGAACAGCGACAGGTCCACCAGCGGCTCCCTGCGGTACAGCCGTTCCCAGAGCACGAACCCGGCCAGCACGAGCAGCGCGGCCGGCACGAGCAGCCACTTGGCCTCGCCCTTCCACTGGTGCTGCTGGATGAACGGCAGCAGCAGCGTCGCCACGCCCACGCCGAGCAGCAGCACGCCGACCGGGTCCATGCTCTCCCGCCGCCCGGTGCGCACCGGTCCAGGGGCGGGCTCGGGCAGCCACTTCCAGGCCAGGGGCAGCAGCGCGATCCCGATGGGCAGGTTCACCAGGAACACCCAGCGCCAGCCCTGCTCGGCGCCGAACCCGGTGACCAGCGCGCCGCCGATCAGCGGCCCGGCGGCGGTGGACACGCCGATGGTCGCGCCGAGCGCGCCGAAGGCCCGGCCGCGTTCGTGGCCCAGGAACATCTGCTGGATCAGGCCGGACACCTGCGGGTTCAGCATCCCGGCCGCCATGCCCTGCACGAGCCGGGCCGCGATCAGCACCGGCATGCTCCAGGCGAAGCCGCAGGCCGCGCTGGCCGCCGTGAACAGCACCACGCCCCACATGAACAGCGTCCTGCGGCTTCTGGCGTCGCCCATCCGCCCGGCCGGGACCAGCAGCAGGCCGAACGTGAGCGCGTAGCCGGACAGCGTCCACTGCAGCCCGTCGTCGGAGGCGTGCAGGCCCGCGCGGATGGAGGGCAGGGCGACGTTGACGATGCTCACGTCCAGGCCCGACATGAACGCCGCGACCAGGCACACGCCCAGCGCCCGACGGCGCGGGTCGGAACCGGATGCCTGCATCGCGACCTCTCTGCGGAACAGCGGCAGCGATCATGATTCCCCCCAGGCTGGGAAATATCGTCCTAGGCGGACAATGATTTCTTTGCCGGCCCCCCGCGAAGGAGCAAGTGATCATGGACACGATGGCCGTGGAGCGGAACGGCATCAACGCCGTCCCCGACAGCGAGCGGCGGGGAAGGCCGTCCGACCTGTTCTGGCCCTGGGCGGGGGCGAACCTGTCCCTGTTCGGGGTGGCCTTCGGCGTGTACGTCGTCGGGCTCGGCCTCGGCGTCGTCCCCGCCGTCGTGACCGGCGCGGTCGGGTACGCGTTGTCGTTCCTGCTGGTCGGCCTGGTCGCCGTCGCGGGCAGCCGGTCCGGCGTGCCGACGATGACGCTGGGCCGGGCGCCCTTCGGGTACCAGGGCAACAAGCTGCCCGCGGTGTTGTCGTACGTGTCGAACGTGGGCTGGGAGATCGTGCTCGTCACGCTCTCCGCGCAGAGCGGCGCCGCCATCCTGCGCCGCGTGGCGCCCGGGATCCCCGAGACGACCGCCACCGCCGGCTGCTTCGCCGTCGCGGCGCTGGTCGTGATCGCCGTCGGCGTGTACGGCCACGCCATGATCATGGTCGTCCAGCGTTACCTGACGTACGCGTTCGTCGTGCTGACCGTCGTCTACCTGATCCTCATGCTGCCCAAGCTGGGCGGCTCGCTGGAGACGACGGCGGGCCCCGGCGGCTGGGTGGGCGGCGTCATCCTGTCCATGACCCTGCTCGGCCTCGGCTGGGTCAACTGCGGCGCCGACTACTCCCGGTACCTGCCCGCCGGCTCCCGGCCCAGGTCGGTGGCCCTGTGGACGACGCTGGGCGGCGCGCTGCCGCCGGTGGTGCTGCTGGTGTTCGGCGTGCTGCTGGCCGGCGGCGACCCGAAGCTGGCCGAGGCGGCGGGCGGCGACCCGGTGGGCGCGCTGGCGGCGGCGTTGCCGACCTGGTTCCTGCTGCCGTACCTGCTGACCGCGATCGGCGGCTTCCTGGCCGGGGCGATCATGGACATCTACTCGTCGGGGTTGTCGATGCTGGCGCTCGGCGTGCCGGTCAGGCGGCACCTGGCGGTGCTGATCGACGGGCTCCTCATGGTGCTCGGCGGCTACTACCTGCTGTTCGTCTCCGACAACTTCTTCGGCACCTTCCAGGCGTTCCTGGCGATCATCGGCGTGGTGATGGCCGCCTGGGTGGCGATCTTCCTGGTGGACATGTGGCGGCTGCGGGACGGCGGCCGCGCCTACGACGAGCGCCTGCTGCGTCCCGGCGCGCCCGCTCTCAACCCGGCCGGGCTGGTCTCCCTGGTGGTGGCCTCGGTCGCGGGCGTCGGCCTGATCACCTCCGCGGACCGGCACATCGCGGCGGTCGTCGGGTTCCTGATGAGCGACGAGCTGCGGAACAGCACGTTCGGGGCGGCCAACATCGGCGTGGTCATCGCGCTGCTGCTGGCCGGGGTGCTGTACTTCGTGCTCACCCTGCGCCGCCGCTGACCTTCTCAGGACCGGGGAGCTTCCGTTACTGTTGGTGAACAGTTATGGACTTTCCGTGGTTGTCTACCGTATTGCGGTTGCTCAGGTGGTCCGTCCACGGCGCCTTCTGGGCGTCGCTGGTGATCGCCGTGCTGGCCGTGCTGGGCGAGGGGCGGTCCGCCGAGGCCGCCGGAGGCGTGCTGCTCGGGCTGCTCTACGGCCTGGGCCAGGTGATCCAGGGCGGCCCGCCGCGGCCGATGCTCGGGCGGGTGTGGCTGGGGCTGGTGACCGCGTGCTGGGCCGTGCTCGCGGTGACGGCGGCGCCGTTCGTGTGGGCGGCGTTCCCGCTGGTGTTCGCCTACCTGCGGCTGCTGCCGCTGTGGGCGGCGACGTTCAGCGTCACGGTGCTGACGTCGGCGGCGATCACGGCGGCAGAGTGGCACGCGGGCGAGCTGTCGGCGGCGCTCGTCGTGGGGCCCGCCGCGGGCACGGCGGTGGTGACCCTGCTGGCGCTGGCCTACCGGGAGCTGTGCGCCGGGAGCGCCCGGCCGCCGGCCGGCTGAGGTCAGTCCGGGCCGGGCCGGCGCCAGGTCTCGAACGGCGCGGGGGAGCTCATGCGCTCCTTGAACTCGCGCGCCCTGGTCAGGCAGTCGGGGCAGACGGGCTCGGGCACCGACCGGGCCAGGGCCTCCGGGGCCGGCTCACGCTGGGTGCCGAGCACCGTCCGGTCCGGAGGCAGACCGGTCTCCGGGTCGATGGTGATCATGGTGACGTTCGCGGTGGTGTAGGGGAACGTGCGCTTGCACGCGAAGCACGTGCCGATCGTGGTGATGTGGTCGTCTTCCATGGATCCGCCCTCCCTCACCGCACCGTACCCCGCGATCAGGGATTGCGGCGCAACGCCCATTCCACCGCGGGGCAGCGGTCCATGACGACGTCGAGCCCGGCGTCGAGGGCGCGCTGGGCGGCCGCCTCGTCGATCACGCCGATGGGCAGCCACACCGCCTTCGCGCCGGCCGCGATGGCCTCGTCCACGACCTGGCCGGCGAACTCCGAACGCCGGTAGACCGCGACCACGTCGGGCTTGACCGGCACCTCGGCCAGCGACGTGTAGCCCGGCTCGCCCAGGACCGGCCGGCCCGCCGGATGGACCGGGATGATCTTCTTGCCGCGCGCCTGGATGCGCTGGGCCTGGTCGTAGGCCGTGCGCTGCGGGTCGTCGCCGAGCCCCACGAACACCCACGTCCCGGCCTCGTGCAGCAGCTGCCTGATCACGCGCTGATCCGCGAAACGATCGTCCATGCAGGCGTCAACACGCCGGACGCGCGCGGGCTTCCCGCCTACGCCTGGGCGGTCGGCAGCACGACCACCTGGCGCAGGTTGACGTGCCGGGCCCGGCTGACCGTGTAGCCGATCAGGTCGGCGATCTCGTCGGCGGTCAGCGGGGTGAACGCCTCGAACATCCCGGCGAGCTGCGCGCCCAGCTCGGCGTTGTCGATGTGGTCGCCGAGCTCGGTCGCGGTCAGGCCGGGTTCGAGGTTGGTCACGCGCACGCCCCGCGGGCCGAACTCCGGGCGCAGCGAGGCCGACAGGTGGGTCAGCGCCGCCTTGGTCGCGCCGTAGACCGCGTAGTTGGGGAACGTGACGTGCGCGCCGATCGAGGAGATGTTCACCAGGTCGGCCGTCCGCCCGGCGTCCGCGGCGGCCAGCAGGTCGGCGGCGAAGGCGCCGGTGACGCGGAGCACGCCGGCGACGTTGGTGTCCAGCATGCGCGTCCACTCGTCGAGGCGGCCGTCCTGGACGGGGTTGGGCAGCATCACCCCGGCCGCGTTGACGACCAGGTCGGCCCGGCCCAGCCCGGTGTGGACGACCTCCACGGCGGCGGCCACGCTCGCGTCGTCGGTGACGTCCACGGTGACGGGCAGCGCGGTGCCGCCGTCCGCGGCGATCTTGGCGGCCAGCTCGGCCAGCCGGTCGGCGCGGCGGGCGAGCAGGGCCACCTTGGCGCCGTTGGCGGCCAGCAGGCGGGCCGTGGCCTCGCCCATGCCGCTGGCGGCTCCGGTCACGACGGCGATGCGGCCCGCGAGGTTCTCGTAGTTCGTCATGCCTCTCACCTTGGCCGAGCCGCACGGACTTACCCAGCGCACGGCTTTTCCTGGTAACGGCGGTACTACCCTGAAGCGGTGGAAGGTGATTTGGGGCAGTTTCTCCGTTCTCGTCGGGCCCGGATCCATCCGGCGGACGCCGGACTGCCCACGTCGGGGCGGCGGCGGGTCAGCGGCCTGCGGCGCGAGGAGGTCGCGCTGCTCGCCGGGGTGAGCGTCGACTACTACATCCGCCTGGAGCAGGAACGCGTCCAGAACGTTTCCGACGCCGTGCTCGACGCCGTCGCCCGGGTCCTGCGCATGGACGACACCGAACGCGCCCACCTGCGCGACCTGCTCCGGCCGGCCAGGCACGTGAGCCGGCCCGTCCTGCGGCCCGGACTGAGCAGGCTGCTCGACCTGGCCGACGGCATGCCCGCCTTCGTCCTCGGGCCCCGGATGGACGTGCTGGCCTGGAACGCGCTGGCCGACCGCGTCAGCGGCTTCGCCGGCGTCCCGGACGGCCGGCGCAACCAGCTCCTGCAGGTGTTCCTGGCGCCGCACACGCGCACCCTCTACCCCGACTGGGCCGAGGTGGCCGCCGACACGGTCGCGTACCTGCGGCTGTACGCCGGCCGCCACCCGGAGGACCCGCTGCTGGCCGAGCTGGTCGCCGAGCTGTCGGCCGACCCCGACTTCGTCCGCCTGTGGGCCGAGCACGGGGTCGCCGAGAAGACGTACGGGACCAAGCGCCTGCGCCACCCCGAGCTGGGCGAGCTGGAGTTCGGGTACGAGACCCTGGCCGTGCCCGGCCAGCCCGACCTGGTGATCGTCATGTACACGGCCGACCCGGACTCGGAGACCGGCCGCGTGATCGCCCGGCTGCGGGAGGAGATCGGCTCCTCGCGGGAACTCGCCCGGTCCGGCCGTGGTTGAGCCGTGGTTGACCCGGGCGCGGGCCGGTGGGCATCGTGGGGCGGGTGACCGCCGATGACGTCGCCCTGACCAACCTCGACCAGCCGCTGTTCGACGGGTCCTGCGCCACCAAGCGCGACCTGGTCGACTACCTCGACGCGGTCGCCGACCGCATCGTCCCGGCGCTGCGCGGGCGCGCGCTGTCGGTGCTGCGGGTACGGCCGGGCCAGGAACCCTTCATGCAGAAGAACCTGCCCAAATACGCCCCTTCCTGGATCAGGACCGTCAGCGTGTGGGCCGAGGCGTCCCGCAGGCAGGTGTCGTACGCGCTGTGCGACGACCGGCGCACCCTGCTCTGGTTCGCCAACCAGCGGGCCGTCGAGTACCACCCGGCGCTGTTCCTGGACGGCCGGCCCACGCACATGATCCTCGACCTCGACCCGCCCGAGGGCGACGACTCCTTCCCGCTCGCCGTACGAGCCGCCCACCTCGTCCGCCAGGCGCTCGCCGACGCCGGGCTGGCGGGCGCGGTCAAGACCAGCGGGGCCAAGGGCGTGCACGTGTTCGTCCCCGTCCCGCCGGGCACCGCCATGGACGACCTGGCCGCGGCCACCCGGGCGCTGGCCGCCCGCGCCGAGCGGCTCGACCCGGCGCTGGCCACGACGGCCTTCATCAGGGAGGACCGCGCGGGCAAGGTGTTCATCGACTCCACCAGGGCCGGCGGCGCGACGGTCGTGTCGGCCTACAGCCCGCGGGTGCGGCCGGGCGTGCCGGTCTCCTTCCCCGTCCCCTGGGACGAGCTCGACCGGGTCGTGCCCGCCGACTTCACCATCCACAACGCGGCCGGGCTGCTCGGCGGGCGCGACCCGTGGGCCGAGCTCATGCCGGAGCCGCGCGAGCTGCCCGCCGACCTGGTCGCGGAGGGGCACACCATCCCGGTGGCCCGTGTCCAGGCGATGCACGAGGGCAAGCGTCGCGCCCGCGCCCGGCGTGCCGAGTCACCGTAGTGTCCGGATATTGACGCGTTGCCGTGGGCCGGTAGACCTTCTCAGGGCTGCCTCGACGGGCTACGTTGCGAATCATTGCGGCTCGGGGGATTTCTCCGCATCTCACTCCTAGGGGAGCCTGCATGCGCAGAATCATCATCGCTTTGGTCGCCGCTCTCGCCTTACCCGTCGCCATGGCGGTCCCGGCGAGCGCGGGCCCGCTCGACGACGTCTTCGCCAAGCTGCTGGTGAAGCAGGTCAGGGGCGAGAACGTGAAGAAGCACCTGGAAGCACTGCAATCCATCGCCAACGCCAACGGCGGCACCCGCGCCGCCGGCACACCCGGCTACAACGCCTCCCGCGACTACGTGGCGGGCAAGCTGCGCAAGGCCGGTTACAAGGTCACGTTCCAGCCGATCAACTTCGTCGAGAGCTGGACGGAGAACAGCCCGCCCACGCTGAACCGGACCGCGCCGGACGCCAAGACGTACGTGCCGAACGAGGACTTCTACTCCTTCCAGCCGTCCCCCGCCGGGGACGTGACCGCGCAGGTCCAGGGCGTGGACCTGACCCTGCCGCCGACCCCGACGCCCACCTCGACCAGCGGCTGCGAGGAGTCGGACTTCGCCGGCTTCGTCGCCGGGCGCATCGCGCTCATCCAGCGCGGCACCTGCGCGTTCGCCCAGAAGATCCGCAACGCGGGCCGGGCCGGCGCGTCCGGGATCATCGTGTTCAACGAGGGCCAGCCGGGCCGGACCGACGCGTTCCCGCTGGACATCGGCGAATGGCGGGCGAACGTGCCCATGGTCTTCGCCGACTTCGCCGTCGGCAACGAGCTGGCCACCGGCTCGCCGACCGTGCGGCTCAAGGTCGACGCCAACCTCGTCCTGGGCACCAACGACAACGTGATCGCCGAGTCCCGGTTCGGCGACCCGCGCAACGTCGTCATGGTCGGCGGGCACCTCGACAGCGTGACCGTCGGCCCCGGCATCAACGACAACGGCTCGGGCAGCGCGACCATCCTCGAAGTGGCCGAGGAGATGGCGCTCTTCCCGGTCAAGAACAAGGTGCGCTTCGCGTTCTGGGCCGCCGAGGAGATCGGCCTGCTCGGCTCCGACCAGTACGTCGAGAAGCTGTCCCAGGCGGAGCGCGACCGGATCAGGGTCTACCTGAACTTCGACATGGTCGCCTCGCCCAACTACGCGTACAAGCTGTACGACGGCGACGACTCCGACGGCCAGGGCTCGCCGGCCGGTCCGCCCGGATCGGCGCAGATCGAGCGGCAGCTCGCCGACTTCTACGCCTCCCGCCACCTGCCCACCGTGGGCACCGACTTCGACGGACGCTCCGACTACGGGCCGTTCATCGCCGTCGGCATCCCCGCGGGCGGCATCTTCACCGGCGCCGAGGGCATCAAGACGGCGGAGGAGGCCGCGCTGTTCGGCGGCGTCGCGGGCCAGCCCTACGACTCCTGCTACCACCAGGCGTGCGACACGATCGCCAACATCAACGCGACCGCGCTCGACGTGGACGCCGACGCGGTGGCCGACTCCACGGCCAGGTTCGCCTTCAACCTGAACGGCATCCCGCCGCGGACCGCCGCCGCCGCGAAGACCGCGCTGTCTTCGCAGTCGGCACGCTGAGCAGGCGATCCCGGGCGGGTCGCCGCCCGCCCGGGATCCTTCAGCGGGTACGGCTCGGGGAGCGCAGGGCGGCGACCGCGGCGGCGGGGTCGTCGGCGAAGAAGCGGATCGAGGTGACCTCGGCCCGCCCGCCGAGCGGCCGCACCGCGACGACCGGCCCGCTCAGCTCCACCGTCACGTTCGTCCTGGACGCGACCGCGACGCCCAGCCGGCCGCCGTCCACGCTGATCAGCCCCGCCTCGTTGTAGCTCTGGACGGTCCGGACGGAGGCGATGAGGTCGCGCGGCACGCGCAGGTCGAAGTAGGCGGCGTACCGGACACGCAGCTCGTCCTCGGTGACCACGTGCGGCCTGGTGACGGAGGCGGCGGCCATGAAGACCACGAACAGCAGGCTGTACAGGTCCCCGACCAGCACCGGGACGCGGATCGCCGCCGGCACGTCGTTCACCACCAGCAGCAGGTCCACGACCGCCGTCTCGACGACCATCGCGAACATGAACAGGCCCAGGGTGAACGCCTGCTCCTTGGCGTACGGCACGACGGTCGCCCCCGCCGGGACGCCGTGCCGCCTTCGGGCCGCCCACAGGGCCACGCTGGTCAGCCCCGCCAGCTCGAACCTGAGCACCGCGCGCAGCACGCCCATCATCACGTCTTCTCCTTGGCGTCGGTCTCCGTGAGTTCGGCGAACAGCAGCCGGAGCACCTCCGCCTGCGCGGGCGACAACTCCCCGAGCATCGTCTCCATCCAGGACAGGTCGGCCCCCGGGCCGGAAGGCACCATTCCGGCTAGTTCGTCCGGTATGTGGGCGGCCATGTCCGCGGCGAGCGGCCCGATCCGCTCGTCCCCGGCCCGCGCGTCCGCCAGCTCGTCCAGCCGCCGGTACAGCTCGTGCCCGGTGGCGAGCGCGCCCGGCTCGGTCATCGGACGCATCAGCTCGGCCAGGCCCGCCTGGCCCTCCTCGTCGGACAACATGGTGGCCAGGGTCAGCAGCTCGTGATCGAACGCCCCGAACGCCGACCCGCCGCCGCCCAGGTCGCGCAGCACGGCCGCCGCGTCGGGGGACATCATCGACTCCGGGCTCAGGCCGGGCTGCGCGAGCAACGCCGCCAGCCGGGCCCGCCGCGCCGCGATGGCCTCCTGCTGCCTGGCCAGGTCGGCGTCCAGCTCCTGCAACGCCTCCCGGAAGTCCACGCCCCGGTCGTCGGCCAGCGCGTCCCGCAACTCCTCCAGCGACAACCCGAGCCCGGCCAGATGCCGCACCCGCGCCAGCCGTACGGCGTCACGCAGCCGGTACTCCCGGTAGCCGTTGGGCAGACGTTCGGGCTCGGGCAGGATTCCCAGGTGGTGGTAGTAGCGCACGGTCCGGGTCGAAACCCCGACCAGCGCGGCAAGCTCGCCGATCCGCATGCCCTCATTGAACAGTTTGACGTCGCGTCAAGGTCAAGCCGGTCTCAGGCGGGCCGGCTCGCGGGGACGTCCGCATGGTCTGAGGAACGTCTGGTCTGGGCCGTTCGTCGTCATTGCGTGAGCCTCTCCCCGGAACTTGACGAACGGCTGCGCGAGGCGTCCGCCAGGATGCACCGCGCCGAGCACGTCCGGCGGCTGCGCGGGAACGCCGCGCAGCAGCTCGCGGACGTCCGCGACACCCTGAAGGGCCTGGAGTCCGAGCTGGCCGACGAGGAGCGCGACGTCGCCCGGTTGGAGGGCGGGCTGTCCGCCGTCCTGTCCCGCCTGCTGGGCAACCGGGAGGAGCGGCTGGCGCGTGAGCGCGCCGAGGTGGTGGTGGCCAGGGAACGCGTGGACGGTCACCGCGCCCGGCTCGCGCAGCTCGAAGCCGACGTCGCGGCGGCCGACGCCGAGCTGGTCGTGCTCGACCCCGCCTCCCGCGAATACGCGCGGCTGCTGGCCGAGAAGGAGCAGCAGATCGTCCGGGGCGGCGATCCGCGGGCGCGGGAGCTGGCCGACCTCGGCGCCGCGCTCGACCGGGTGAGCGCCGAGGTGCGCGAGTGCGACGAGGCCCACCAGGCGGGGCAGGGCGCGGACGAGGCGCTGGCCGTCGTGCTGCGCCTGCTCGACTCCGCCAGGACGGCCTCCACCTTCGACGTGTTCGGCGGCGGCCTGATCGCCGACGCCTTCGAGCACGACCGGCTGACCAGCGCCGACAAGGCCGCCTGGCACGCCCAGCGAGCTCTGGACGTCTTCTCCCGCGAGCTGGCCGACACGGGGATCGCGTCCCGGCCGGTGATGCCCAAGGTGGACACGCGGTGGTTCGTGGACGCCTTCTTCGACAACATCATCAGCGACGTGCTCAAGCATCAGCGCATCGAGAAGACCAGGGCCGAGGTGCAGAGGCTGGCGCAGTGGGTGCGCGAGACCAGGGCGCACCTGCGGGGGCGGCGCGGCCAGCTGCTGGCCGAGCAGTCGCGGCTGCTGACCAGGCGCGAGCAGCTGCTGCGCCCCGAGTAGCCGCCCGTCCGGCGTGAAACCGATCCCTGTCGTCACGGACAGTAGTTGTGCGACTGCGATACGTGAATGATGGCGAGGACGCCGGCGCCACGGCGCCGTACCTCAAGGGACAGGAACGCGCTCATGCTCCGTACCACGACCAGCCTGACCGGCCTCGCCACCGCCGCCGCACTCGTCCTGAGCCTGGCGGCCCCCGCCTCGGCCGCGACCGGCACCCTCTACATCAACCGGGCGCAGTACGACGACCCCAGCGGCTGCTACACCTCCGACAGTCCGAACCCCTTCGTCTACAACCGGACCGACGAGCTCGCCATCGTGTTCCTCCGGCCGGACTGCCAGGGGCCGGTGACCGGGACGGTGCCGCCGAACGACGGCCAGGAGATCGTCGGAACCAGCGTGTTCATCCGGTAGGGAAAACGGTCCGGCCACGGCCCCGCGGCGTTGTGCGGGGTCGTGGCCGTCGTCGTTCCGGGGGAGGGGCGGCTCACATCGAGGCGGCGCCGGAGGCGAGGGCGACGATGCCGACGACGGTCATCAGCAGCGTCGTGCCGGGGTGCATGGTGATCGAGATGCGGATGTCCTGCTTCTTCCAGGCCAGCCAGACGCCGGGGTAGAGGAAGACGAGCTTCGACAGGACCGTCCAGGGGGCCCAGAAGTGGTACACGGAGAACAGCAGGGTGTTGAAGATCGGGGCCCACTTGCCGAGCTGCGGCAGGCGGGGCAGCAGGAAGCCGCGGAAGTAGTACTCCTCGATCAGCGGCAGGGTGAAGCCGGTGAACGGCCCGCAGACGAGCAGCGTGGTGAGCACGACCGACTGCGGGTAGCCCTGGAGGTAGGTGGTGCCGCTGGGGCCGGCGCCCTGGTAGTCCACCCAGGTGAAGAACCAGTCGTAGACGAGGTTGTCCAGCGGGGTCAGCGCGAGCGAGACGACGGTCATCCACACGAGGCACGCGCCCCCGAGCCACATGACCGTGCGGCGCGTGAGCGGCTTGTCGCGGTAGCGGACGACGCCCTGCATCGTGAAGCGGCCGGTCCGCTTCTTGCCCAGCCACAGCAGGAACAGCTGGAGCGGGAAGAGCACGATCGCGAGGGCCATGGCCCAGGCCGCGAAGATCGGCGCGCCCATCGCCCGCACCAGCGGGGCGGCGACGAACGCGTACACGGCGACGATGGCCGCGCCGGGCACCAGGTGCAGTGCGACGGAGAGCGGGACGGAGTGACGGTCCGCGAGGAGCTTCGCGACGAAGCCTGTCGGGTGGGAGCCGGCCGGGGGCCGCGTTGCTGTGTCCATGCCGGTAATCGTGGCCGGGCGACCCGACACGGCCCTGACATCGTTCTGACACGGCTTCGAGCCCCGTGAAAGGCGCACGTCACGAAGGGGCAGGGAGGTCTCAGGCGGGCCAGCGGCCGGTGCTCTTGGCGGCCTCGATCGCGGCGTGGCCCGCCGGGCGCATCCGCCCGGCGGCCGTCAGCGCCTCGGCCTTGGCGACGTTGATGTCGGACCAGGGGCTCCGGCGGGTGCGCGGCGAGTAGCGCTGGAGGTAGTAGTCGCCGTCGAAGGCCCTGCGGTGGCTGTCGATCCAGCCATGGCACAGGGCCTCGTCCAGGGCCTCGTCGAGGGTGACGGTGGTCGCGGCGCTGTTCTTCTTGGCGATCAGCAGCCAGACGTCGGCGGCCGTCCCGTGGTGTTCGGTGAGCCAGGACTTCCAGGCGGCGGCGTCGTCCAGGCGCAGGGCGTCGGCGGTCATCGTGGTCAGCCCTTCCGGCTCGCGAGGACGTTGAGGTAGTGGTGGTTGATCATGATGCCGAGGATGTTGCCGAAGGGGTCGCGGACGGAGGCGGTGGTGAAGCCGGGGCCGCGTTCGGTGGGCTTGTCGTAGGGGGTGGCGCCCATCTCCAGCAACCGGTCCCAGGTGGCTTCCAGGTCGTCGACGGCCCAGTAGACGATGGCGCCGCCGTCTTCGGCGCTCCAGTTCTGCGGGGCGTAGCGGGCGTCGATGATGCCGAGTTCGTGCTGGTAGTCGCCGACGCGGAACTCCACGTAGGCGGGGTCGCCCTGTTCGGGGCGCTGGAAGTAGGCGGGGGTGCCGAGGAGGTCGGCGTACCAGTCGCGGGCGGCGGCGACGTCGTGGGCGTAGAAGCTGATGGTGGTGAGTCCGCGGAGCATGTCCTCGTGCCTTTCGTGCGGTGGCTTGCGAGATCGATACTGCCAGGCAAAGTGCTCATCGAATGAGCACTTTTTCTGGCATCGTCGTAGACATGAGAGCGGATCGACTGGTGGCCGTCCTGCTGCTGATGCAGGCGCGCGGACGGGTGACGGCGGCGGACGTCGCCGCCGAGATGGAGGTCTCCGTCGCCACGGCGCGCCGTGACCTGGAGGCCCTGTCGGCGGCGGGCATCCCCGTCTATCCGCAGGCCGGGCGCGGCGGCGGGTGGGCCCTGCTCGGCGGCGCCCGCACCGACCTGTCCGGGCTCAAGGCCTCCGAGGCCAGGGCGCTGTTCCTGCTGCTCGGTCCGGCCGCGGCGATCGCGCCGGAGGCCAAGGCGGCGCTGCGCAAGCTCGTACGCGCGCTGCCTTCGACGTTCCGGCAGGAGGCCGAGGCGGCGGCGGACGCCGTCGTGGTCGATCCGGCCCGCTGGGGCGA
The DNA here is from genome assembly GCF_040298265.1 of Nonomuraea sp. NPDC001636. Lineage (NCBI taxonomy): Bacteria > Bacillati > Actinomycetota > Actinomycetes > Streptosporangiales > Streptosporangiaceae > Nonomuraea > Nonomuraea sp. NPDC001636. The sequence continues at coordinate 126,412 of NZ_JBEOZT010000010.1, read as the reverse complement.
GCACCGCCGTACCCGGCCCGCGCTCGTCAACCTGCTGGAGGACGCGGTGGTCCGGCGCCGGAAGGTGCGCCTCACCTATTCCGGACGGGAGCGCGTCGTCGAGCCGTACGGCCTCGTGGACAAGGACGACACCTGGTACCTGATCGCCGGCACCCCCGACGGGCAGCGCACCTTCCGCGTCGACCGGGTCACCGACGCCGAGGTCACCGAGGAGCCGGCCGGACGCCCGGCGGACTTCGACCTCGCGGCGGCCTGGGACGAGGTCGTCACCGCGATGGAGGCGCGGCGCGCGACGACCACGGCCACCGCGACCATCGAGGCCCGCTACCTGCGCGTCCTGCGCGACCGCTTCGGCCGCCACTGCGAGGTGATCTCCCACGGGGAGCGAGTGCGCGTCATGCTCACCGCGCCGACCGCGCTGGACATCGCCCGCCAGCTCGCGGGCTGGGGCGACCTCGTCGTCGTGGAGGGCCCGGAGTCCGTCCAGAAGGAGCTGGCGAAGCTGGCCGCGCAGCTCACGACGCTGTACGGCGGCGTCTGACGGCCCCTACCGGGCGGTGTCGCGCCGGTAGGTGTAGAGGATGAGGCCCTCGTGGAACCTGCCGATCCTGTCGTACAGGGCGCGGGCCTCGGCGTCTTCGAGGGTGTTCCAGTAGAGGCTGGGGTAGCCGTGGTCCTTGGCGTCGCGGGCCACCCACTCGATCATCGCCGTCGCGATGCCCTGCCGCCGGAACCCGGCGTCCACGAACAGGTCCGCCATGTAGCACCTCCCGGCGTACCAGACGCTGGCGTGGAACAGGTAGTGCGCGATGCCCACCATTTCGCCGTCCAGGCGGGCGGTGATCCCGCGGGTCTGCTCGTCGTCGATCAGGCGTCGCCAGGTCCGTTCGTAGGCGTCGTCGTCGCGTTCGGTGTCGAAGTAGGCGTCCTGCCCGCGGGCCAGCACTTCCCAGCGGGCGCGGTCGGGTTCGGTCAGGAAGTCGATCTCCAGCATGGCGCCATCCTGCCGCAGGCCGCCGCTCAGCGGTCGCGGACGAGGGCGAGCATCTCGTCCACCGAACCGGCCGGATCGGTGATCGGGAACTGCACGGCCCGGACGACCGCGCCGGGGTCGACCAGCAGGGTGAGGCGCTTGAAGCGGTCGACGCCGGCCGTCCGGAAGGTCGGCAGCAGCAACCCGGCGGCGAGCCGGTCGTTCTGGTCGGACAGCAGGGGAAAGGGCAGTTTCGCGTGCGTGACGAACGCGGCCAGCTGGTCGGGGCGCTGGGTGCTCACGCCGCGGATCGTGGCGCCCGCCGCCTCGAAGTCGGCGAACCGTGACGCGTAGGTGAGAGCCTCCAGGGTGCAGCCCGTCGTCCCGGGGATGTCGGCCCAGCCGGGCGGGTAGTCCTGGGCGCCCGGGGCGAACGCACCGGGGAAGAAGTAGAGCACCGTCCAGACGCCGGGCGCATTGGGCGCGACCAGCTCGCCGTCGTGGCGTTCCAGCAGGACGCCGGGGATCTCCCGGCCGACCAGCTCGTGCACGCGTCGGCTCTCGGCGGAGCCGTTCTCGCTGGTGGCGGTCAGGGCGCCGTCGCCCATCACGTGCCTGACGCCCCAGTCCTGGAGGGCGATGAGCGCGGGCAGCAGACCTTCGCCCTTCGCCGTCAGCACGTAGTCGTGGCGCGGCGGGCGGGTGGAATAGGGCCGGCGTTCGAGCACGCCGTGTTCGACCAGCTTGGCCAGGCGTTCGGCCAGGGCTCGGCGGCTGACGCCGAGCTCGCGCTGCAGGCCGTCGAAGCGGGTAGTGCCGCCCGCGATGTCGCGTACGACCAGGAACGTCCACCAGTCGCCGATCACGCCGAGCGCTTGCGCGATGCCGCAGTCGGAGTCGGGGAGATCGGCGCGCTTCACGGGCTCCAGTATAGTGCGTTCCAGTTTGGAACTGACTAGGCGGGAGGTGCGGGATGGGGCTCGACGGCGGAGGCGGTGCGGCCGTCTTCTGGCGGTGGTGGACGGCCGGCACGACCAGCGCGGTCGGCTCGGCGGTCGGGGCGGTGGCGTTACCGCTGACGGCCCTGACCGTGCTCGACGCCTCCGCGTTCGAGATGGGCGTGATCGCCGCCGCCGCTTACGTCGCCTGGATCGTGATCGGCCTGCCCGCCGGGGTGATCGTGCAGCGGCTCCCGATGCGGACGGTGCAGGTCGCCGCCGACCTGGCGCGCGCCGCGGCGATCGTGTCCGTCCCGGTGGCCTGGTGGCTGGACGAGCTGACCATCGCCCAGCTGGTGATCGTCGCCCTGGTGACCAGCTTCGCGAACGTGCTCTTCGACGTCGCCAACGCGACCTTCCTGCCGTCGATCGTGAGCAAGGAGCAGTTGCAGTCCCGCAACAGCCTGACCTCCGGCACCCACGCCACCACCCAGCTCGGCGGGCCGTCGGTCGGGGGGCTCGTCGTCCAGGTGCTCGGGGCGGTGCCCACCCTGCTCGTGGACGCCGTCAGCTACCTCGTCTCGGCCCTGCTGCTGCGGACCCTGCCCGAACGCCGCCCCGAGACCCCCGGCCACCAGCCGCCGATGCGCGAGATGATCCGCGAAGGCCGGCGGTTCGTCGTGCGCCACCCGGTCATGGGGCCGTGCATGTGGGCCGCCACCGCGGTGAACACGGTCTGCGGGGCTCAGCACGCCCTCTACGCGCTCTACCTGGTACGCGAGCTGCACGCCGAGCCCGGCCTGGTCGGCCTGCTGCTGGCGGTCGAGGGCGTCGGCACGCTGGTCGGCGCGGCCTCGACGAGCCGGCTCACGGCCCGGTTCGGCACCGCCCGTACGCTTGTCGGCTCGGGCTTCGTCGTGGTGGCCGGGGCGCTCGTCATCCCGCTCGGCGACGGCTGGCCGGGCTTCGTCGCGTTCGCCGTCGGCAACGTGGTGTTCGCCGGCGGGGTCGTGGTGCTCAGCGTGGTGACCCGGACGTACCGGCAGCTCGCCAGCCCACCCGAGCTGCTGTCGCGGGTGATGGCCACGGTCCGCTTCGTCTCCTGGGGCGCGATCCCGGTCGGCGGGCTGGCCGCGGGGGTGATCGCCGGGCTGCTCGGCGCGCGGGCGACCTTGTTGATCTTCGTCGCCGCGGCCGTCTGCGTGCCGCTGGTCCTGCTGGCCTCGCCGATCCGGCGCCTGCGCGACCTCACCGACCATCAGGGGAGCGAGGAGAGCCCAGGCGCGCAGGGCGTGCCGATCACATGATGATTCGCGGAAGTGGCGGTGACGTCACGGCGATCTCGCGGCGACAGGATCACAGCCATGAAGCGCATCCCCCTCTTCCTCTCCACCGCCGCGCTGCTGACGCTGGTCGCCACGCCGGCCCAGGCCGCCGCACTGCGCCCGATCGTCGTGCAGCCGTACAGCGACCTCACCGAGGGCGTCACCGTCGCCCCGGACGGCACGATCTACGTCGGCCTGCTGACCAAGGGCGAGATCAGGAAGGTCGACCGCACCGGCACCGACAGCCTGCTGGCCGCCCTGCCCATCGGTGAGGGCAAGCTGAACGGCCTGGCCACCGACCGCCAGGGCAACGTCTACGCCGCGCTCAACTCCGGTGCGGCCGCCACCAACGGCATCTGGCGGATCACCTCCTACGGCGAGGCCAAGCTCTACGCCGCGCTGCCGATCGGCTTCGCCAACGGCCTGGCCTTCGGCCCCGACCGCGCGCTCTACGTCACCGACACCACGAACAGCGTCGTCTACCGCGTGACCGACGGCAAGGCGGCGGTCTGGGCCAAGTCGTCCCTGTTCGTCGGCTCGGACGGCACCGGGGCGAACGGCATCGCCTGGCGTTCGGGCGCGTTCTACGTGGCCGTGTCGGACGAAGGGCAGATCGTCCGCGTCCCGTACGGCAAGGGCGGCAAGGCGGGCGTGCCGACCGTGTACGTCAAGGACGCCAAGCTGGCCGGGGCCGACGGCGTGGCCTTCGACGTGCGCGGACAGCTCTACGTGCCGAGCTACACGGGCAACACCCTCAGCGTCGTCCGCACCGGCGGCGGCGTGGAGGTGCTGGCCGACAAGCTGGACAGCCCGGCCAGCCTGGCCTTCGACGGCAAGGCGCTCTACTTCGTCAACATCGGCGGCAACGGCGCGCCCAGCCTGATGAAGACCAAGGTCAAGCTCCCCGGCCAGCCGCTGCTGCGCGGCTGACCCCGCCCTCACCGCCGGACGGCGGGCCGATCAGCCCGAGGAACGCCGTGGCCGCCGCGGACGGGTGGGCGCCCCAGATCAGGTGCTCCACCCGGGCCGGGGCGTCGCGGAGCCGGACGAGGCCGAGGTTCGGGAAGCGGGGGGCGAAGGCGGCGGGGAGCAGGCCCACGCCGAGGCCGTGCCGGACCAGGTCGACCATGAAGTCGGCGGAGGTGACCTCGAAGGCGACCTCGCGGTGGACGCCGGCCGCCGCGAACGCCACGTCCGACTGGATGCGCCCGGCGTGCCCGGCGCGGAAGTCGATGAACGGCTCGTCGGCGAGGCCGCGCAGGTCGCTCTCGCCGCCCGCGAGGGGGTGGTCCGGCGCGACGACGGCGACCAGCTCGCCCCGGGCCAGCGGGCGGCTCCGGACGGCCTTCGGCTCCGCGCGGGTCGGCAGGCCGAGGAAGGCGACGTCGGTCTCGCCCCGCCGGACGCGTTCGATCAGGTCTTCGCTGCCGGCGGAGACCAGCGTGATGCGCACCCGCGGGTGCCGGCGGCGGAACTCCTTCAGCACGACCGGCAGGTCCACGGCGGAGACCGTGGGGATCGCGCCGACGGCGAGCCGCCCGCGGATCTCCCCGCTGGCTGCCGCGACGTCGGTCCGCACCCGGTCGGCGGCCGCCAGGCAGTCGCGGGCCGCGGGCAGGAACGCCTCCCCGGCCGTGGTCAGCCGCACGCGGCGGCTGGTGCGCTCGAACAGCCGGGCGCCCAGCTCCCGCTCCAGGGCGGCGATCTGGTGGCTGAGCGCCGACTGCACGACCCGGCAGCGCTCGGCGGCCCGGGTGAAGTTGCTGGTCTCGGCGACGGCGAGGACGTACCGCAGCTGTTGGAGCTCCATGAATCAATCGTGTCAGACGATCGATCGCGATGAAAACTATGTGTTGGACTCATTGATGGAGTGTCGGCAGGCTGGTCGCATGACGCAAACTCTTTCTCCGCAGGCGACGCGCTCCGCCTTCCGGGCGTGGGCGGGGGTCGCCGCGATCACGGCCAGCCTCTTCGTCTTCCTCACGACCGAGTTGATGCCGGTGGGGCTGCTGACCCCGCTCAGCGAGGATCTGGGCATCTCCGTGGGCGCGGCCGGGTTGATGGTGACCTTGCAGGGCGTGTCGGCCGGGCTGGGCGTGCCGTTCATCGTGGCGTGGTCGAGGCGGGTCAACCGGCGGGTGCTGCTGTCGGTCCTGCTGGCGGTGCTCGCCGTGGGCAACCTGGTGACCAGCATCGCGCCGAGCTACACGGTGATCCTGTCGACGCGGCTCCTGCTGGGCTTCGCCAGCGGCGTGTTCTGGGCCATCGGCGTGAGCATGGCGATGCGGCTGGTCGAGGAACGGCACGCCAACCGGGCCGCGGCCATCGTGATGTCCGGCATCTCGGTCGCCACCGTGGTCGGCATCCCGCTCGGCACCTTCCTGGAGAGCCTCACCGACTGGCGCACCACGTTCCTCATCTGGAGCGGGCTGAGCGCGCTGGTGTTCCTGGCGGTCGCCGGCACGATCCCGTCGCTGCCGTCGGCGAACGCCGTCTCGGTCCGCGAGGTGTTCGGGCTCCCGCTGCGGAACGTGCCGCTGCGCATGGTGCTGTTCACGGTGGTGCTGTTCGTGCTCGGCCACTTCGGGGCCTACACCTTCGTCCGGCCCTTCCTGGAGGCCAACGCGGGCGCCTCGCCGCTGCTGGTGACCGGGGTGCTGATGGTGTTCGGGGTGGCCGGCGCGATCGGCAACTTCCTCGCCGGGCACACCGTGAGCCGCAGCCTGCGGGGCAGCTTCGTCGTCGGCGCCGCGGGGCTCGTGACGGCCATGCTGCTGCTGCTCGCGCTCGGCGGCAGCGCTACGGGGGCGATCGTGGCGCTGGTCGTCTGGGGGCTGTCGTTCGGGGTGGTGCAGCTCGCCCAGATCAACATGACGCTCGCCGCCGCGCCGGAGACCTTCGAGGCTGCCATGTCGCTCAACACGATGGCGTACAACACCTCCATCGCGCTCGGCGCGCTCTTCGGCGGGCTGTTCGCCGACAACGTCGGCGTGACCAGCGTCGTGTGGTTCGGCGTGGCGCTGACCGCGGCCTCGCTGCTGCTCAACCTCGCCACCGGCCGGCGGACCTCGCGGTCCGTCCAGCCGGTCGCGTGAACGAAGGGGACGCCCGCCTCAGGGCAGTCGCCGCGCGGCGGTCGCCTCCCAGGTCCGCAGGTACGATTCCGCGCCGCTCGCCAGGTCACGGACGATGTCCTGACCGGCGAGCAGCCGCATGTCCTCGATCCAGTCGGGGACCAGGCCGTAGTTGGCCACGCCGTCGACGTTGACGTCCCAGACCCGCTGCCCGGTGCGCTGGCGGTCGAGGCGCACGCTCCCGTCGAAGGACGTGAACGGGTACGTCACCGGGTTCGCGGCGTTGCCCGCGCGCGGGGCGGGCAGGCGGCCCATGCCGTTGACGTCCAGGCCGTAGCCGTATCCGGGCACGTTGTACTGCTGCCGCAGCGGTGCGGTGCGCCGCCACTCGGCGACGAAGTCCGGGGAGTTGTGGCCGTACTGGGTGATCATGCCGCCGAGGGCGTAGATCCGGCTGAAGAAGCCCGGGTCGGCCCAGCTGTGGGAGGAGATCACGCCGGGGTAGCGGGCCGCCTCCAGCAGGCCGAGCGTCTGGGCCGCGGCCTTCACGCTCATGTGGTCGATCTCCACCATCATGCCGCGCCGGATCAGCCCCTGGACCATGTACGTGCCGAGCGAGGTCAGCCCCCGGGTGTTGCAGTGGGGCGCCGGCGGGTACAGCGGCAGCGAGACGCCCGGCGGCAGCAGCCGCGCGATCTGGTCGGGCAGCACGCCGGCCGGGTCGATGGTGTTGTCGTGCTCGGGGCCGGTGCAGGTGCGGGCCTGCCAGAACGAGCCGGTGGACAGCAGGTTGCCGACGTTGACGATCGCGCCCTGGGTGCCGGAGTCGAAGCGCACGCCGCACAGCGCGTTGTCGTACTTGTGGCAGACGAACATGCTGCGCACGCCGAGCGCGTACATCTCGTCCAGGCCCCGGTCGATCTGGGACTTCGTGCACTGCGGGATGCCGAGGATCTGCCGGCAGCCGAACGGCTCCGACGTCTCGATCCCGAGGACGACGGCCAGCTTGCCGGCCGCGGCCACGCTCCTGGCCTCGGCGGGGTCGTTCACCAGGCGGAACCAGCCGCGGCCGGGGCCGCCCGACTCGGCGTCGATGTGGTCCTGGAGCTCGCGGGCCCGCTGGGCCTGCAGGCGGATGGACGTCATCTCGTCGCAGGAGTACTTCTTCAGCGGGTAGATCGCGCACAGCTGCCGGTTGGCCACCAGGTCGTTGACCAGCACCCGCAGCCCGCCGCGCCAGGCGCGCTCGACCCAGGTGTAGTACGCCTGCTGGTGGGTCAGCGAGTCGTTGGCCGGCCAGTCGCGGAAGGTGGGCCAGCCCACCGGGTCGTGGGTGCCGGTGGGCTTGCCGATCCTGGTGAAGTTCTCGTACCAGGCCAGCTCGCCGTTCGGGTAGTGGTCGGGGCAGTCGGTCAGCGCGTGCTCGATGCCGTCGGGGTCGAACGGCTTGCCGCACATGAGCATGCCGCCGAACGTCTCGTACGAGAACAGGTGGCTGTGGCCATCCACGAAGCCGCTCACGGCGGCGGCGGCGTGCGCGGCGGCGGTCGGGACGGACGGCGCGACCAGCGCGCCGGTCAGGAGAAGGACGGCTGCGGCCGCCCGGCGGATGAGACGGTGGAACACGGGACCACCTCCCAGGCTGCGGTACCGGGGTCGCCGCAAGCATCCACCGCCGGAGGGGTCCCGGCAAGACCGAACATGAGCTGATCTCATCTAAATTTGCGACCGAAATGTCAGGCGCCCACGTCGTCGGCCAGGCGGCCGAGGTAGGCGCCGAACCGCCGCCGGTCCGGCTCGTCCCAGGACGCGGTCAGGTCGTCGAAGACGTGCCGCTGCCATTGCCGGGCGGCGGCCAGCAGGGCCTCGCCGCTGCCGGTGACCCGCAGCGCGGCCCTGCGGCGGTCGTGCTCGCTGGTCTCGCGGACGAGATGGCCGGCGGCGACGGCGTCCTTGACCATGCGGCTGGCGCCCGAGTGGTCGAGGCCGAGCTGGTGGGCCACGGTGGCGACGTCCGCCTCGCCGGGGGAGCTGCGCACCGCCCCACCTGATCGTCCCCGCCGCCGACAAGGACGTGGCGGCGGCCTTCCTCGCCGGGCTGCTGGGCCTGGACACCCGAACGGCCACAGCTACGAGTTCTGCACGGCCGTCCCATGAGATTTCCGCATGGGAGCCGTTGAACCCGGCCCGCGCGGGACGGCGTACACCCTGACGACGAGCACCGAGCCGGAGGACGGCGATGGACAGTCAGGGATGGGGTGGCGGGCTGGCCCTTCGGCCGCGCGACTACCTGGGGATGGGCGAGCCGCTGGCCGACGTGGTCGCGGCGGCGGGGCCGTACGAGGGGGAGGCGCTGCACCGGCTCGCGCTGGGCACGGCCGCCACCATGGCCAGGCTGCATCTGACCGGGATCGCGGGGTTGCGGCTCGGGCCGCACAACGTGCTGGTCGGGCCGCTCGGCGAGACGTCGTTCGCGCCCGGCCCGCGAAGCAGCGACCTGCCGCCGGCCGACGTGCGCGAGTGGGCCGACGTGATCGTCTTCGCCGCCGCCGGGCATGCCGGCGACGGCGACGATCTCGGCCGGTTGCCGGCCCCGCTGCGCGGCCTGGTCGAGCGGTGCCGCCGGCCGGACCCGGCCGCCCGGCCGACGGCGATCGAGCTGGTGCGCGTCCTGCTCGGGCACGCGGCCTCCGCCCGGCACGCCTCGGTGCGCGACCTGCTGCGCGAGGCCGAGGCATGGGCCGGTCCGCACGAGCCGGCGCGTCCTGAGGCGCGTCCTGAGGCACATGTGGAGGTACGCCCGCGAGCGGCGGGTCGGCACGGGCGTGCGTCATCGGGGGAATGATCAGCTTTTTCGTCGATGAATCAACAGGTGGGGTGATTGATGCAAATCCCGTATCTTGTTCCTCGCCCGTGCTAGAGCAATAATTCAATATCAGTAGTTATCCGGGCGACATTTCATGATGTACGCAGCGCGAGGAGTCGCCGCGTGAATCATCGTGTGACCGACGAGGCCATGGTGCGGGCCCTGTACCGCGAATACGGGTCCCCGCTGATGGCCTTCGCCGTGCGGCTGACGGGCGGCGACCGGCGCTGGGCGGAGGACGTCGTCCAGGAGACGCTGGTACGCGCCTGGCGCAACCTCGGGGACCTGCGGACCGACAACGGCTCGTTGATGCCCTGGCTGGCCACCGTGGCCCGCCGGGTCGTGATCGACGACCGGCGCCGGGCCGGCACGCGTCCCCTCGACACCGTGGAGGAGGTCCCGGAACGGGCGAACGCCGTGGCCGCCGAGGACGACCGCCTGCTGCGCGAGATCGTGGTGACCGACGCCATGCTCTCGTTGTCGCCGGCGCACCGCCAGGTGCTCACGGAGACCTTCCTGCGCGATCGCACACTGCAGGAGGCCGCGGAGACGATCGGCGTGCCCGTGGGCACGGTGAAGTCCCGCGTGTACTACGCGATGCGGGCGTTACGCATCGCCTTGGAGGAAAGGGGGGTGGGGCTCCCGTGAACGAAGTGCACCACGAGGACGTGGCGGCGTACGCGCTGGGCCTGCTGGACGACGACGAGCGCAACGCCTTCGAACGCCACCTGCACGGCTGCCCGAGCTGCGCCGGTGAGGTCGGCGCGTTCGCGGCCATGGGGGAGCTGATGCGCGACGTCGACCCCGACGACCTGCGCGCCGGAGTCGATGCAGAACTGGACTCCCCGGTCGAGTCGCTGCTGGTGCGCCGGGCCGCCGTGGAGCGCCGCCGCCGCACCCTCCACCGGGGGCTCATGTCGGCCGCCGCGTGCTTCCTCGTCGCGACCGGCGTCTTCCTCGCCGTCAACGCGGCGACCTCGGGCCCCAACCCCGACAGCGTGCACAGCCCCGCCCGCGCCCTGCTCATGACCGGCCGCACCTACCCGGTCAACGACCCCGCGACCGGCGTGTCCGGCGTGGTGGGCGTCGAGGACAAGGGCTGGGGCACCCACGTGGCGCTGGAGCTCAAGGGGGTCAAGGGGCCGCTGAAGTGCCGGCTGGTGGCCTTCGGCGACGACGGCCGCTCGGAGACCGTGGCGAGCTGGGGCGTGCCCGACAAGGGGTACGGCGTCCCGGGCGCCCCCGACCCCCTGCTGCTGCACGGCGGCACCAGCCTGACCCAGGACGACCTCAACCACTTCACCATCGAGACCCTGGACGGCCGCATCCTCGCGACCGTGCAGGTGTGACCGCCTACCATCGAGCGATGCGCATCGACCTGCACAGCCACAGCACCGCCTCCGACGGCACGCAGCCGCCGGCCGACGTGGTGCGTCGCGCCCGCGAGCGCGGCCTCGACGTGCTCGCGCTGACCGACCACGACACCGTCGCCGGGCACCGCGGGGCCGTCGAGGCGCTGCCCGAGGGCCTGACGCTGGTGCCGGGCATGGAGCTGTCGTGCCGGCGGGCCGGGCAGAGCATCCACCTGCTCGCCTACCTCTTCGACCCCGCCGACCCCGAGCTGCTGGCCGAGTGCGAACGCATCCGCCGGGCCCGCGAGGAACGCGGCAGGCTGACCGTCGAGCGGCTGGTCGAGCTGGGCGTGCCGATCACCTGGGAGCAGGTCGCCGAGGTGGCCGGCGACAGCCCGGTCGGACGGCCGCACATCGCCCGTGCCATGGTCGCCGCGGGGGCCGTGGCCGCGCCGGAGGAGGCGTTCACGCCCGAGTGGATCGGCGCGGGCGGCCGCGCGCACGTCACCCGCTACGCCCTCGATCCCGTACGCGCGGTGCGCCTGGTGCGGTCGGCCGGCGGGGTGCCCGTGCTGGCCCATCCGAAGGCGGCCCGGCGCGGCGAGGCGGTGCCCGACGAGTGGATCGCCGAGCTGGCCGCGGCCGGGCTCTTCGGCCTGGAGGCCGACCACCTCGACCACGACGACGAGGCCCGCGCCCACCTGCGCCGCCTGGCCGCCGGGCTCGGCCTCGAAGTGACCGGGTCGAGCGACGACCACGGCGAGCTGACCGGCCACCGCCTGGGCTGCGAGACCACCGACCCCGAGGTCTACGCACGCCTGCTCGCCGAGGCGAAGGGCGCCGCACCGATCACGGCGCGTTGAAAGCCGCACCGATCACGGGCCGTTGAAAGCCGCACCGATCACGGGCCGTTGAAGGCCGCACCGGTCACGGCACGTTGAAGTACGTGGTGAACCAGTCGCGGGCGTGTTCGGCGACGCTCTCCAGCGCCCCCGGCTCCTCGAACAGGTGGGTGGCGCCGGGCACGACGGTCAGGCGGTGCTCGGCGCTCAGGTGCCGCTGCGCCTCCTCGTTCAGGTCGATCACGATCGGATCCCGGCCGCCGACGATGAGCAGAGTGGGCGCGCGCACCGCGGCCAGCCGCTTCCCCGCCAGGTCGGGCCGCCCGCCGCGGGAGACGATCGCCGCGATCCGGTTGTCCGGCTCGGCCGCCGCCCACAGCGCCGCCGCCGCGCCCGTGCTCGCGCCGAAGTAGCCGATCGGCAGCCCCGCCGCCTCCTCGTTCCCGCGCAGCTCCTCCGTACGCTCCAGCAGCCGTCCGGCCAGCAGTCCGATGTCGAACACGTTGGCCCGGTCGGCCTCCTCCTCCGGAGTGAGCAGGTCGAACAGCAGCGTCCCCAGGCCGGCCTTGTTCAGCACCTCGGCCACGTACCGGTTGCGCGGGCTGAGCCGGCCGCTGCCGCTGCCGTGCGCGAACACCACCACCCCCCGGGCGGCGTCAGGGACGACCAGGTCGCCGGTCATGCTTCACCTCCGACGGGCGCGCTGCCCCGCTGCGCCACAACCTTGCCGCTACCCAGGGACGGCGACCTCTATCCACCGCTCGAATGGGCATTGACCTGGGAGTATGGACAAGGAGCCGGGGCGCAAGCAGCAGAGCGCCGGCGCGCCGCTCGGGCGGATCTTCTCGGGCGCGGCGGCCGGGCTCGCGCGCCTGCGCGCCCAGGGGTTCCGGCAGTGGCTGGGGGCCGAGCGGGAGGCGTTCGCCCAGACGGTCAAGGTGACGCTGGCCTGCGTGTTCGGGTGGTGGCTCGCCACGTTCGCGCTGAAGGTGCCGCTGCCCGTGCTGGTGCCGATCGGGGTGCTGCTCACGGTCTCGGCGACCGCCTACAGCACGGTCGTCCGCGGGTTCCAGCAGGTCGGGGCGGTCGTGGTCGGGGTGGCGGCGGCGACGGGGCTGATCTGGCTGATGGGCGTCAACGCGCTGACGCTGGGCGTGCTGGTGGCGGCCGGGCTCGTGCTGACCCGGCTGCTCAACCTGCCGGCCCAGAACGTGCAGATCCCGATCACCGCCCTGCTGGTGCTCTCGCTCGGCCGCACGTACGGCTTCGCGCGCTTGGCCGATGTCCTGCTCGGCGCGGCCATCGGCATCGCGGCGAACCTGCTCATCCTGCCGCCGCGCTTCGTCGAGCACGCCGCCAGGGAGTTGTGCGACATGTCGGCCGAGCTGGCCGACCTGGCCCAGGACATGGCCGACGGGCTGAGCGGCCACTGGACCGAGGACATGGCCCGCGACTGGCTCGACCGCTCCCGCGAGCTGTCCCAGCGCCTGGAGGAGACCAAGGACACCGCCGACCAGGCGGCCGAGTCCCTGCGCCTGACCTTCCGCCGGCGCCGCCGCTACGACCGGCGGCTGCGCCAGTCGGCCGAGGCCGCGACCTGCCTCGACCACGCCGGGCACCAGCTCAGGAGCATCGCGCGCGGGCTGGTGGACCTGGTCGCCGGCGCCCGCGGCCTGCCCGGCGAGAAGGCCGCCGACCTGCCCGAGCCCCTGGCCGGCGAGCTGCGCGCGCTGTCGCGCATCTTCCGCGACTTCGGCCTGATCCAGGTGGGCAAGGCCGCGTCCAGGGACATGGCGAACCTGTGCGCGGCCCTGCGCGAGGGCGAGCACCAGCAGCGCCACCTGGCCGCCGAGCTGGCCGGCTCCCCGCCCAAAGGCCCTTTGTGGCCTTTGTACGGCGCCCTGCTCGACGACTGCGCCAGGATCCGCCACGAGTTCGACCCCGACACCGGCCCCCACCGCTCCGCCTTCCCCTGACCCCCACACCGGCCCTCATCCGGCTGCCCGGCGATCTCGAAGCCGGTTACGCGCCCCCGTTCAGGCCAGGAGCAGCGCGGAGACGAACTGGAGCAGGTGCCAGGCCACGTACGCGGCCAGCGAGCAGAACGCCCACTCCTTGCTCCTGCTCACCCGCGCCACCCAGACCAGCACCTCCACCGGTTCGGAGCGCGGCCTGACCGCCCGTACCGCGAAGTAGGCCGCCATCAGCCAGGCCGCCCCCGATGCGGTGAGCAGCCCGACGGACAGGGCGAGCAGCACCCCCGGCCCCGCCGGCGGGTCACCCGGCGAGAGCTGCCGGGTCCAGGCCGCCAGCACCCCGGCCAGCAGGCCGAGCGTGACCCGCCGGTCCCTGCGCGCCTGTCGCTTGAGTGACTGCAGGTCTCGACGCATATGGTGCTTGAGCATCCGGATCACCTCCGTGTCGTCGCTGGTGGCACCAGCTAACGAGAAGGCGCGGAGAAGATCTGCGACCTCACTTCCGAGATTTCCCGACTTTTAGCGGTCTTTCAGGAGAGCTCCCGCAGCTCCTGCGCCGCTCGCCGGCCCTCGAAGACGTCCCCCACCTCGTCCAGCGTGCGCACCGCCTCGGCCAGATGGGCCACCGCCGCCTCGCGGTCCCCGAGCCTGGCGGTGATCAGGCCGAGCGCCCTCAGCGCGCATCCCAGGTCCCGCCGCGTCCCGCACTCCAGGTGCACGTCCCTGGCCTGCTTGGCGTGGACCAGCGCCTCCTCGGCCCGGTCCAGGTCGAGCAGCACCATGGCCAGCGTCGTGAGCGCCGCCCCCCACCGGTCCCTGGTGCCGGTCACGTGCTGCAGTTCGAGGGTCTCCATGGCGTACTCCAGGGCCGCCGCGGGCTCGCCCGCCGCGTGGAGCGCGTGCGCGATCGACAGCAGCGCACTGGCCCTGCTGTCGCCCGTCTCCTCCCGGATCGCCAGCGACGCCCGCGCCGCCCGTACCGCCGGCTCGTGCCGCCCGAGCGACAGGTACGTGTAGGTCAGCGTCTCCTGCACGTCGGCCTCGGCCCGCCGGTTGCCCAGTCCCTGGACCAGGTCCAGCGCCTCCAGCGCGTACACGAAGGCCACCTGGGGCAGGCCCTGGCGGCGGCGCACCCGGGCCAGCCGGTTGAGCATGCGGGCCTCGACGGGCTCGTCGCGGATCACCCGGCTGATGACGAGCGCCTGGTTGAGGTAGTCGTCGGCGCGCAGGTAGTCCGACAGCCGCCAGTGCACCAGCCCGATGTCGCCGAGCGTCTCGGCCTTGCCCTGCTCGTGGTGGAGCTCGACCTGCACCGCGAGCGCCTGCTCGTAGCAGGCCAGCGCCTCGTCGTAGCGCGAGCCGTTGCGCGCGATGCGGCCCAGCGCGCACAGCGCCCGCCCGCAGCCGTGCTGGTCGCCGGTGGCCGTGTACCCGGCCAGGGCGCGTTCGGCGTCGCGGCGGGCGTCCTGCTGCAGCCCGAGCTGGTCGTAGATCTCGGCCAGGCAGAGCAGCGTCTCGGCCTCGGCGTGCTCGTCGCCCAGCTCGTGGCAGATCGACAACGCCTCCAGGCCCTCCGACAGCGCCGCGTCGGGCTCGCCCAGGCTCCGCCGCACCCGGGCCGAGATGATCAGGCTCTGCGCGGCGCCCCTGCGGTCGCCCAGCTCCTCCCGTACGCGCCGCGCCTGGCCGGCGTACCGGAGCGCCAGATCGTTGCGCTCCTGCGACAGGTGCAGCCGGGCGAGCGTGTGCAGGCACTTCGCCACGCCGGGCAGGTCTCCGATCTCCCGGTGCACCTCCAGCGCCTCACCCGCGCGGCGCAGCGCCTCGTCCCTGTTGCCCGCGATGCCGTGCACCTCGGCCAGGTCGTTGAGCGCGCGGGCCAGCCCCGCGCGGTCGCCCAGCGAGGTGAAGTCGGCCAGCGCCTCGCCGATGAACCTGGCCGCCAGCGTGGACGGCCCGATGTCGCGGTGGATCGAGCCGAGGTGGCTGCGCATGAGCGCGACGGCCCGCCGGTTGCCCACCTGGAGGGCCGAGGTCAGCCCGGCCTGCTGCACCTCCAGGTTGTTCTCGTAGTACCGCAGCCTTCTGAACGGCTCGAACACCGCCTCGGCGAGCTGCCAGGCCATCCCGTACGCCGCGCTCTCCTCGGCCAGCCGCACCGCCGAGACCAGCGACCGCCGCTCGGCCTCGAACCACTCGCGCGGCGTGTCCGGACCGGTCGCGACCGCCAGGTAGTGGTCGAGCAGCCGCACCCTGGCCTCGCGCACCCCCGCCTCGGCGTGCCGGCCCAGCTCCCTGGCCTGCCACTTGACCAGGTCGTGCACCCGGTACCGCGACCCGGGCAGCGGCTCGACCAGGTACGCCCGGTGCAGCCCCTCCACCGCCGCGACCGCCTCGCCCACCGGCACGCCCAGCGCCGCCGCCAGCACCTCCGGCGCGAAGTCCCGCCCGGGAAGCAGCCCGACGTGCCGGAAGGCCCGCCGCTGCGCGGGGCTCAGCGACTCGTACGCCAGGTCCAGCGCCGACCTGAACGCCTCCTCCGGGTCCCCGGCCAGCGGCCGGTCCGGCGTACGCAGCTCGGCCGCCCGCGCCCGCACGCTCAGCCCCGGGTCCTCGGCCAGCTTGGCCGCCGAGATCCGCAACGCGTACGGATGGTACGAGCACACCCGGGCCAGCTCGGCCAGCGCGTCCCGGTCGGCGGCCCGCGGCGAGCCCTCGCCGAGCACCGACACCAGCAGCGCCACCGCGTTGCCCGGGTCGAGCACCGACAGGTCCATGAGGTCGGCGTGCCCGGTGGCGCGCAGCGGCGCCATCCGCGTCCTGCTGGTCACCAGCACCACGCAGTCCTTGCCGCCCGGCAGCAGCGCCCGCACCTGGGCCGGGTCGGCCGCGTTGTCCAGGACGAGCAGCAGCCTGCGCCCGGCGATCCTGCTGCGGTAGAGCAGCATCAGCTCGGCCTCGTCGGAGGCCGGCATGTGCTCGCCGACGCCGAGCGAGCGCAGGATCTGCCCGAGCGCCTCGGCCGAGCTCATCGGCGGCTGGGTCGGCGAGTGGCCGCGCAGGTCGATCATGATCTGGCCGTCGGGGAACCGGTCGGCGTGCAGGTGGCCCCAGTGCGTCACCAGCGCGGTCTTGCCCACGCCGGTCAGGCCCTGCACGACCATGGTGTTCGTCCGCCGCGGCCGGTCCAGCCAGGCCGTGAGCAGGTCGAGGCTCTGCTGGCGGCCGGTGAAGTCGGACACGTCGGCGGGCAGCTGGCGCGGCTTCGGCAGCTCGCCGACCGGCAGCGGCCCGGCCTGCGCGCCCGGCCGGGTGAGGAACGGCGTCACCCGGCCGCGCCACGGCTCGGACAGGTGCTCCCAGGCACCCGCGGCCTCGCGCAGCGCCGCCGGGTCGGCGATCCGCAGCCTCCGGTACCCCGGCCGCACCAGCCAGCCGCGCCTGACCCACTGCGTGAGCTGCCGCTGCACGACGTCGGGCGCGCTGCCCACGAGGTCGGCCAGCGTCTCCATGGACAGCGGCGGCGCGGCGGGGGAGGCCAGCTCGTACCGCTCGTCCAGGTGCAGCAGCCACACGGCCAGCCGGGCGGCGACCGGGGCTCGGGCCAGCGCCTCGTGCCTGCGGGCCGCCAGGTTCCTGGCGAACAGCTCCTGGACGAGCGCGGTCGCCACGGCCGGGCCCGCCGAGGCGTGCTCGCGTAACCGCCGCAGGTCGATGGGCCAGGCCCGGACCTCGGTCAGGGCGTCCACCTTGACGCGCTCGCCGGGGCTCCAGAAGGCCAGCTCGCCCACCAGGTCGCCGGGGCCGCGCAGGTCGTGCACGACCTCCCGGTCGCCGCCGGGGACGTGCTCGCGGGCGTACCCGTGGTCGATCAGGTGGACGCGGTTGACCGGCCGGACCGGCGAGCAGATCAGCTCGCCGCGGCGGAAGAGGCGGGGGCTCGCGCCCTCGTCCACGAGTGACCTGAACAGACCCACGCCGCCACCACCACCAATCTTGGGGACGGCGGTGTCCTCGACATGAC
Organism: Nonomuraea sp. NPDC001636; assembly: GCF_040298265.1. Taxonomy (NCBI): domain Bacteria; kingdom Bacillati; phylum Actinomycetota; class Actinomycetes; order Streptosporangiales; family Streptosporangiaceae; genus Nonomuraea; species Nonomuraea sp. NPDC001636. The sequence continues at coordinate 109,042 of NZ_JBEOZT010000010.1, read as the reverse complement.
AGGTTGGAAACAGTCCCAACGCCAAAGTGTCACATCAGGCGAACACGGGTCAACGGATCACACGTGCGCCGAATCGCTCCGGTCGGGCACGAACCGGTAGCCGACGTTGCGGACGGTCCCGATCAGCGACTCGTTCTCGGTGCCGAGCTTGGCGCGCAGCCGCCGGACGTGCACGTCGACCGTCCTGGTGCCGCCGAAGTAGTCGTAGCCCCAGACCTCCTGCAGGAGCTGGGCGCGGGTGAAGACCCGGCCGGGGTGCTGGGCCAGGTACTTCAGCAGCTCGAACTCCTTGAACGTCAGGTCGAGCACGCTCCCGCGCAGCCGCGCGGTGTAGGTGGCCTCGTCGATCGACAGGTCGCCGCTGCGGATCTCGTCGGGGACGTCCTCGGCGGCGGCCTGCGACCTGCGCCCGGTCGCCATGCGCAGCCGCGCCTCCACCTCGGCGGGCCCGGCGGTCTCCAGCAGCACGTCGTCGACCCCCCACTCGGCGGTCATCGCGGCCAGGCCGCCCTCGGTCACCACCACCAGCAGCGGGCAGTCGATGCCCGTGGTGCGGATCAACCGGCACAGGCTCTTGGCCTGCACGAGCTCCTTGCGCGCGTCGACGACGACGGCGTCGGCGGGCGGCGTGTCGATGAGCGCGGACGCCTCGGCCGGCGAGACCCGCACGGAGTGGAGCAGCAACCCCAGCGCCGGCAGCACCTCGGAGGACGGCTCGAGGGCGTTGGTCAGCAGCAGCAGGTTGCTCATCACGGCCTCCTCTAACACACAAGGACCCGGAGGCGACGTCGCCCAGGTCCTGTACGCGAGGATATCCCACGGCTTAGTCGCGTCCATTGCGCGTCCACCAGATGAACAGCGGGCCCTTTGAAACAAGCGTGTTAAGGGCGTCGCACAATAGAGCGAAGGCGATTGTGAGGCAACGCGTGGCCACAGGAAAAGTACGTTATTGGGCGGCGGCCAAGGAGGCCGCCGGAGTCGCGGAAGAGTCGTTCGAAGCGGCGACTCTTGACGAACTGATGACCAAAATCACACAGAACAGGGCCGAGCTCGCCCGGGTGGTCGGCCGCTCGTCGTTCCTCGTGGACGGCGAACCCGTGGGCCGGCGCGCCCACGACACGGTGGTGCTCGGCGAGGGCGTCACGGTGGAGGTGCTGCCGCCCTTCGCCGGCGGGTGATCGACGGCTCCGGCGGGGAAGGAGACCGCCGGATCGATAGGCTCGACACCCCCGCCGACGACAGGGAGCCCCCATGCGCAAGCTGATCATCTTTCTGATCGTCCTGGTCGTCCTCTTCGTCGTCGTCGACCGCGTCGCGGTGGCCGGGGTGGAGCGTGACCTGTCCAACCGGATCGCCGCCGCCACCGATCTCAGCGGCACCCCCGAGGTGACGATCGAGGGCATCCCGTTTCTCACTCAGGCCGTCTCGGGGCACTATCCCGAGGTACGGTTCGATCTCGGCACCCTCACCTACGGAGGCGTGCCGGTGAAGAACCTGCGCGGCGTCGCCTACGACGTGACCGCCCCGCTGTCCGACGTGCTGCAGAACCGTGCCGACGTCCGGGCCGGGCGGGTCACCGTGAGCGGCGTGCTCACCCGGGCCACGATCGACAAGTACGCGCCCCGGGGTATCAAGATCAGCGGCAACGGGCGGCGGCTCGTGGCGTCGGGAGAGGTGACGGTGGGGGTGCAGAAGGTGCAGTTCACCGCGGAGATGCGGGTCGACGTGGCCGACGGCGCCATCAGGCTCCAGGCGGAGAAGATCCAGGGCGTGCCCGACCAGCTCGCCCACTTCGTCACCTACACGATCCCGTTCAAGGGCGGCCTGCCCTTCGACGTGAAGATCACCGGGGTCAAGAGCGTGGCCGACGGATTGGAGTTCTCGGCCGAAGCGTCTGACGTGCCGATCCGTGGATGAGACTGAACCGCTGCGGCCCCCCGTACGTGATGAGGGCGTGAGCGCAGCAGGCACCGCGGACGAGGAGCTCGTACGCACCCTCTTCGACGAGCACGCCGGGCCACTCTACGGGTACGTGCTGCGGCTCACCGGTGATTCCGGACGTGCGGAGGACGTGGTGCAGGAGACGCTGCTGCGGGCCTGGCGGCACCCCGACGCGCTCTCCGGCCGTCCCATCCGGGCCTGGCTGTTCACGGTGGCGCGTAACCTCGTGGTCGACCAGCACCGCGCCAAGAAGGCCAGGCCGCAGGAGACCGGCGACGAGGCCCTCGCGGTCCTGCCGGCCGACGACGAGCTGGAACGGGCGGTCGAGTCGTGGGCCGTGGCCGAGGCGCTGGCCGCGCTGCGGCCCGAGCACCGCGAGGTGCTGCTGGAGGTCTACTACCGGGGACGATCGGTGAAGGAGGCGTCGGCGACGCTGGGCATACCGCCGGGCACGGTCAAGTCGCGCACCTACTACGCGCTGCGCGCGCTCAAGCTGGCGCTCGAAGAGCGGGGGCTGGCGCCGTGATGACCTGCGAAGAAGTGCGCATCGCCATGGGCGCGCACGCCTTGGGCGCGCTCGAACCCGACGAGGCGCTGGAGATCGACAACCACCTGGCCACCTGCGAGACCTGCGGCGCCGAGCTGCTCGAACTCGAAGGCGTCGCGGCCTTCCTCGGCAAGGTGTCCGAGCACGACGTCGAGCTGGTGGCCAGCCCGCCGCGCCAGGTGCTCGACCGGCTGCTCAACGCGCGCGCCCGGCGCCACCGGCGCGGCCGGCTCCTGCTGGCCGTGGCCGCCTCCGTCGCGGTGATCGCCGTCGGCGGCACGGTCTGGACCGTCACCCGGCAGGACGTCTCGCAGCAGAGCGCGGCCGCGCCCGTGGCCGCCCCCCAGTCCTCGGCGGCCGCGAAGTCGCCGGAGACCGAGGGCTTCGTCGCCAGCGACGCCGCGCCCGACGCCCAGCTCAGGAAGGCCCTCCCGACGCCGAGCTCGATGCCCACGACGGCCATGAGCACCACCGGCGACGGCCGGGCGTTCAAGGGCGAGAACCGGGCCGAGGACTACTACGCCACGGTCTACGCCCTGCCCGGCGACGGGCGCACCGAGCTGCTGGTGACCGTGCGGAACGTGCCGGTCGGCACCGCCTGCAGCCTGGCCGTCTACGACGACAGGGGGCGGCGCGAGGTCGTCGGGAGCTGGACCGTCAGCCGCGAGAGCTACCGCGAGGAGACCGTCTTCCAGATGGCGACGCCGGTGCTCATGCGGCGCATCGACCGCTTCGAGGTCGTCGACCGGCGGGGACGCGTCCTGGTGGACGTCCCAGGCCCGGCCAGGAAGTAATCGCGGCCGCCCGTGGTTGGCACCTGAGGTGACGGGTCTGTGGATCGCGCTGGCGACGCTGGCGCTCGGCACGGTGATCGGGGTGGTACGTCTGCGCCGCGACGGACGGGTGCGCGCGGCGGCCGGGGAACGGCTGACCGCGGACATGCTGGGCGCCGCCATGGGCGAGCGGGCCACGCTGGTGCAGTTCTCGACCGCGTTCTGCCAGCCCTGCCGGGCGACCAGGCGGGTGCTGGCCGACGTGAGCGCGCTCGTGCCCGGGGTGGCGCACGTGGAGATCGACGCCGAGTCCCGGCTCGACCTGGTGCGGCGGTTCGACGTCATGCGCACGCCCACCGTGTTTGTGCTGGATCCGTCAGGCAACGTGGTCAAGAAGGCCTCTGGCCAGCCACGGAAGGCCGACGTGCTGGCCGCGCTGGCGGTCGCGATCCCCTCCGGGGAGTCACGGCCGTCTCACGAACTGTCTCAGAACTCGGACGAGATGTGACAGATGGCGAGACGACGAGTAGGGTCGTCGCTATGAACCCGTCGACAGAGCTGCTCACGAAGCGGCGCGCGGTTGATTTCTGCCGCGTGGCCACCGCGCTCTGTCGCGCTGCCTGAGGACGGTCACCGCGGACATCTGGTCCGCCCCAATCGACCCCTTCAGGAGCATCCTGCGATGCGTGCTGATCCCAGAGCGCTGCGCTTCGGCGCGGCCGTCACCACCTTGGTCCTCGCTCTCGTCCTCGTGACGGGCAGCGCGTGGCTGCTCGCCGTCCAGGCGGTGGTCTTCGCGCTGGGAGTCGCACGCCGCTCGCCGTACACGATGCTCTTCAAGGCGCTCGTCAGGAGCGCGCCGAAGGAGACCGAAGACGCCCGCCCGCCGCGGTTCGCGCAGGGGGTGGGGCTGCTCTTCGCGGTCGCGGGGCTGGCCGGGTTCGCCGCCGGGATCACACCGCTGGCCCTCGGGGCCACGGCCGCGGCTCTCCTCGCCGCCTTCCTCAACGCAGCCTTCGGATTCTGCCTCGGCTGCGAAACGTACCTGCTCACCCGCCGTCTACTGCCCGCCGCCAAAATGGAGGTTTCCCAATGAGCCGCTCCGCCGCCCTGGTGGACGCCGACTGGGTCGAGGCCAACCTCGACACGCCCAACGTCGTACTCGTCGAGGTCGACGAAGACGTCAGCGCCTATGACAAGGGCCACATCCGTGGCGCCGTGAAGGTCGACTGGCGGCAGGACCTGCAGGACCCGGTCCGCCGCGACTTCGTGGACAAGACCGGTTTCGAGGCCCTGCTGTCGGACCGCGGCATTTCCAACGATGACACCGTCGTGCTCTACGGCGGCAACAACAACTGGTTCGCGGCCTACGCGTACTGGTACTTCAAGCTCTACGGCCACCAGGACGTCAAGCTGCTCGACGGCGGGCGCAAGAAGTGGGAGCTCGACTCCCGCGAGCTGGTCCGCGACGTGCCCGAGCGCGCCAAGACCCAGTACGTCGCCCAGGAGCAGGACACCGCGATCCGCGCCTTCCGCGACGACGTGGTCGCCGCGATCGGCAAGCTCAACCTGGTCGACGTGCGCTCGCCCGACGAGTTCACCGGCAAGCTGCTCGCCCCGGCGCACCTCCCGCAGGAGCAGGCGCAGCGCGGCGGTCACGTGCCCACCGCCCGCAACATCCCGTGGTCCAAGGCCGCGAACGACGACGGCACCTTCAAGTCCGACGACGCGCTGCGCGCCCTCTACGGCGAGGCCGGCGTCGACTTCGGCAAGGACACCATCGCCTACTGCCGCATCGGCGAGCGCTCGGCGCACACCTGGTTCGTGCTGCACGAGCTCCTCGACCAGGGCAACGTGAAGAACTACGACGGTTCGTGGACGGAATACGGCTCGCTCGTGGGCGTGCCGATCGAGCTGGGGGAGGCCCGCTGATGACCGCTGCACAGGGTTGCGGAGCGCCGGAGCAGACCATCGCGCTGCCGGCCGGGATCGATCTGTCCAACCAGGCCGTCATCCAGGGCGTGGTGACGGGCGCCACCACCGCCTACGCGCGGCTGCTCGACCACTCCGGCGAGTTCACCGGTGAGGTCGTCGTCTCCGACGACGGCGTCTTCCGCTTCTTCGCCGCGCCCGGCGACTGGACCGTCCGCATCATCGCGGGCGGCGGCGTCACCCGCGACGTTCAGGTGGAGGCCCGGCTGGGTGAGGTCTCCCAGCTCGCGGTCGCCGTCTGAGCCCAGACAGCGCCGAGACGGGGCCCGTGTCCACACCGGACACGGGCCCCGTTCCCGTTCCCGGCGAGCGCAACGAAACCCGGCGCGGCGGTGTTGTAGAGGGCGTGAGTGGAACCGACTGTCTCGACCCGGTGCGCAAGGCGCTCCTCGACGACCTCGACGAGGGCTTCGCCGAGCTGTACGCCGCCCACCGCGGCCTGGTCTTCTCGACCGCGCTGCGGCTGAGCGGGCGCTGGGCCGACGCCGAGGACCTCACCGCCGAGGCGTTCCTGCGGGCGTACCGGGCACTGGCGGGCTACGGGCCCGACCGCGTGGCCGCGCTGCAGCCGCGGGCCTGGCTGATGACGATCCTCATGAACATCTGGCGCAACTGCGCCAGGGCCAAATCCCGCAAACCGCCGCCCGACCTGCGTGACGAGCCCGTGGAGGAGCCCGACCCCGCCCAGGACGTCGAGGAGGCCGCGGTCCGCAGGGAGACCGGCGACGAACTGTCGGAGCTGCTCGGTCTGCTGCCCGCGGAACAGCGGGCCGCCGTGGTGCTCAGGCACGTCGTCGACCTGCCGGTCAGCGAGATCGCCACCGTGCTCAGGATTCCGCAGGGCACGGTCAAGTCGCACGTGTCGCGAGGGCTGCGGCGGCTGCGCGAACTGGGAGGTGCCCGATGAACGACGATTCACTGCTGGCCGGGCTGGCCGCGCTGGCCACCGACGCGCCCGCCGGACTGCTCGACCGGATCGCCGCCCGCTGGGTGAGCGTGCCCGCGCCGATCGGCGAGCTGCGGGTGGCCTTCACCGACCAGGGCGTGGCCTACGTGCACGCCGGCGACGACTTCGCCGCCTCGTTCAGGAAACGCTTCGGCCGGCCGCTGCTGGCCGCCGACCGGCCGCCCGCGGGGCTGGTGCCGGCGCTGCGCACCGGCCGCCTCGGCAAGGTGCCGCTGGACCTGCGCGGCCTCAGCGGCTTCCAGCGGGACGTGCTCGACGCGGTCAGGACGATCCCGAGGGGCGAGGTCAGGCCGTACTCGTGGGTGGCCGAGCAGGTCGGGCGTCCGCGGGCCGTACGGGCGGTGGGGACGGCGCTCGGCGCCAACCCGGTGCCGCTGCTCGTGCCGTGCCACCGGGTGGTCAGGTCCGACGGCGTGAGCGGCGACTACGTGTTCGGCCGGGCGGCCAAGGAACGGCTGCTGCTGGCCGAGGGCGTCGACCTGGACCGGGTGCGCGCGCTGGCCGGGGAGCGGGTGTTCTACCTGGCCAGCGACACCACCGGCGTGGTGTGCTTCCCGACCTGCCACAACGCCCGCCGGATCACCCCCGCGCACCGGCACGGCTTCCGCAGCGTCGCCCAGGCCAGGGCGGCCGGCTACCGGCCGTGCCGCACCTGCCGGCCGGCTCAGGTGGAGGGCTTGGCCGGGTAGCGCATCAGGAGGGTGGCGCGCACGACGTCGGGGCCGTGCGCGCGGTAGCCGTGGGGGACGTCGGAGAGCCAGGAGATGTGCTCGCCGGGCCCGGCCGTGAGCGGCTCGTGGATCGGGCCGGCGCTGAGCGTGCCGGTGAAGACCGTGACGTGCTCGCTCACCCCCTTGTGGTGGGCGGGCGAGGTCTGGGTGACGCCCGGCGGCACGCGGACGCGGTAGAGCTCGTAGGTGACGCTGTCGTCCTCGAAGACCTCCAGCAGGTCGGCCTCGATGGCGGCGCCGCGCATGGTCCGCGGCTCGGGCGGCGAGTCGAGTATCGCCCCGATCGGCACGCCGAGCTGCGCGGTGATCGCCCAGAGCGTCTCCAGCGTGGGGTTGCGGGTGCCGGTCTCGACGCCGGACAGCGTGGCCTTCCCGATGCCCGCCCGCTTGGCGAGCTCGGACAGCGAGACTCCGCGCGCCTGGCGCAGCCGTCGCAGCCGGTCACCGACGACGGCGGGGTCCTGGTCGAACGCGGGCAGCGGCTCCATAACGCCATCGTGCCGCACGGCTCGTCCGGTGTGACCGCCTCTCGGGGGCCGAATCGTCGTTTCCCGGATTTGCCGCTGCTCAGGAGTGGCCTGGAAACACGCCGGCCACAGGCTGTCCACGGGTTGCGGCTGCGGCGTAAGGGACAGACCGCTACGATTCAGCAGATGTCCGGATCGACAGGTGTGATGGCGCCGCCCCGACCTGGGCCTACGCCGGCTCAGCGGATGCCGTCGCCGTACTCGCTGCCCCTGCACGCGCTGCGCCTCGCGGGGAGATGCGCGCTGCCGCTGATCCTCTGGTACGCGGCGGGCCAGGTCGTGCGCTTCGTCCTGCTGTACGCCGCCACCGAGCTCGCCTACGGCGACCTGCGACAGCTCCGGCTGGTGGGCACGGTCACCTTCCTGACCCTGATCGTCCTCGCGGTGATGACGGTCACCACGGGCATGCTCTACACGCTGCGCGGCGCGCTGTGGGAGATGCGCGCGCGGCGCGAGGAGGGCGTCGAGGACGAGCGCTTCTTCCGGGTGCTGGACCGGGTGGCCCCCGCCTTCGCGGTGCTCTACCTGTCGTGGGGCTGGCACGTGGAGGACGCCCGCGCCCTCCAGCAGATGGACCTGAACCACCACTTCTACGACATGACGTCCGCGACCTGGTTCGGCGAGGAGACCCACGTCGGCAAGGGCCTCACCGACCTCGACTGGCGGGTCTCGCTGGGCGCGATGGTCGTGCTGTTCGGCCTGAAGTGGCTGTTCGCCAAGCTCGTGGAGCAGGGCAAGGGCAAGCTGTACGGCTTCGGCGCCGCCTTCTCCGAGTTCGCCTTCGTCTTCTACGGCCTGAACGCCACCGTCGCCATCGCCGGGCTGCGCTCGGACTGGGTGGAGCACCGCAACGTGGTCGCCGGCACCAACGACCTGCTGGAGCAGGCGGAGAAGAGCGTGCCGCTGTGGAAGACGGTCACGGACGCGGTGGGCGAGTTCTGGCCGTTCTTCATCGACGGCGTCGCCGTCCCGCTGGCCTGGCTGACCGTGGCGATGCTGGTGTTCGGCGCCTACTCCGACGAGACCCGCAGCCTGGTCAAGGGCACCCGGCTCGAACGCGGCGTGGACCGGCTGGAGGACAGCCACGACCTCACCAAGAGGTCGTTCGACCAGCTCACCGGCGGCTTCCGGGACCGCTGGCTGCCGCTGGCCAACTCCCTGCGGATGATCGCCAAGGGCGGCGCGCCGCTGTTCGGCATGATGTGCCTGAGCTACGTCGCCCTCACCGTGGGCGCCGAGTACGCCGAGCGCGCCGTGGTGACGCTCGTCGGCTCGCAGGCCGAGTGGGTGTGGGCGTACAAGCACGGGCCCGTGACGTTCGTGCGCGGGCTGGTCGTGACCGCGCTCACCATGGCGCTGCTGGCGGCCACGTACGACCTGGCCGCCACGCGGGCCCGGCTCAAGGGCGATCCGCTCACCGACGTGTGAACCGCAGCACGTCCGCCTCCGGCTTGCCGGCCTTCTCCCGTTTGAAGTAGTCGGCCGTCGGGGTGTCGGAGCGGTAGTCGCTGACCCTGAAGGAGAGCTCGACCTCGTTCGCGACCGGCGTCGGGACGATCGCCATGCCCTCGAACTTGTACTCCTTGCCCAGTTCCAGCCGGTCCGTCGGACGGTCGCCCGGGGTGAACTCCACCGTCCAGGTCCGGCCGGCGCGGTCCTCCAGCTCGGCCCTGTCCGGCGGGGCGATCATGGTGGCGCTGGACTCGTCGAGGAGCTTCTGGGTGATGTCCACCTTCAGCCAGGTGACCTCGGGGCCGTGCTTGCTGCCCTCGGGGGCCTGGACGGTCTTCAGGGCGGCCCTCCACTCGATGTCGTGGACCTTCCCCGACTGGCCGGGGGCGACGGCGACCTCGTTGATCTTGATGCCGTCGGTGACGGTCGTGTCGTAGAAGCGGTAGCCGTCGTAGGTGTTGAGGCCCATGGCGACGACGGAGGCCACGGCGGCGCCCACGGCGACCAGGATCAGCCGGCCGCGCCTGGGCGGCCCGGCGTCCTGCGGGCTCGCCGGCGGCTGCTCCACGGGCGGCACGGCGGCCGCGGCCGGGGGGCGCTGCGGGGACTGCGGGGACGGCATCGCCATGCCGGGCCGGATGGCGGGCAACGGCTGGGTGCTGCCTCCCGAGGACTCGCGGGGGGCGGGCGGCCACACCTGCTGGTCCGGATGCACGAACCGCCCCCGGCCGGGCCCACCGGGCATCCCGGGGCCGGGCTGCTGCGCGCCGCCACGTCCGGGAGGCGTCCCGGCGGGGCCGGGCGGGGGAGCCGCGTGCCCGGAAGGGGCGGGGCCGTAGCCGGGAGGCGGCGTGGGACGGGTCGGCGGCGGGGTGGCGCGGTCGCGCGGCGAGCCCGTACGGCGGCGGCGTGGCCGGGCGGGCAGCGGCGTCTGCGGCGCGGGCGGCATCGGCCCCGCCGCGGGCGGAGGGAAGGCCGGAGCCCCCGGCGGGGTCGCGGGGTCCGCGGGCGCCGGGGGAGGCGGGAAGGCCGAGGGGGCCGGGGCGGGGTCCTCGGAGTGGTGGTCGTTCCTGGGGGCGAACCAGTCGCGCTCGTTCGTGCTCACAGTGCGATCACTTCTTGACGGTGGAGTAGACGGCCTGCGGCGAGGCCGCGAGCTTGCGCGCGGCCTCCTCGTCGAGCCCGAGGTCGATCTCGACCTCCGGCTGGAACGGCTCCACCAGCACCTCGGCCGGCAGCCCGAAGACCACCCGCGCCCCAGGCAGCGCCGATGAAGGAACCTCGAAGAAGAACCGCCCGCTGACCCAGATGTCGGGCTGCACCCACGTGTTCGCCAGCGTCAGAGTGCTCGCCACGCGGTCGGTGGCCTGGAACTTCTTGCCGTCCGCGGTCAGCAGCTGCGGCTGCCCCAGGTGGTACGGCTTGAGGCTCGACCTGGCCGAGGCGTTGACCACGAGGAACAGGTTGTCCGTCGTGATGGTCCGGTCGCTGTTCTGGATCGACTTGGCGGCCAGGAACGAGTCGAGCCGGACGGTGAACCGCCTGGCGTCCACGTCCTCGCCCTTGGCGCCCGTGTAGGTCACCCTGGCGCTCGCCTCGTTGGCGGTCAGGTGGAACGTCTGCAGCCCGACGGCGGCGGCCGCCAGCAGCAGCCCGGCGCAGGCGTTGAGCACTTTGGAGCCGCCGCCCGTCCCGCGTCCGGCGCGGCGGCCGGGCCGGTCGGGACGCTCGGGGACGGCGGAGGACCGCGGCTGGGTGGCGGTCATGCCCCCTCACCCGCCTTGACCGGCAGCGTCACGCGGGCCTTCACCTCGGGGTAGAACTTGTCGTCCTTCTCCTGGGCGACCATGTGCCACTGCAGCCGCTCGTCCTCGAAGCCGGGGACGTACTCGAAGGTGGCCACGTCGAACGTGATCTTGTCCGGCGGCCGTTCGGTCGCGCCGAGCCGGTACCGGACGAGGACCTGGCTGGTCACGCCGGGGTGGAGCTGCCGGGTCTCGTCGCCCTTGTCCAGGGCGTAGACGAAGGGCCCCGACTCCTTGGAGAACTTGGGGCTGATGGAGACCAGCGAGTCGGCGAAGGACGTGCCGAGCCACGCCTTGTCCGGCTGGGCCGGGTCGGGGGGCAGGCCGACGCTGGAGGTCTCGTCCCCCTTGTTGGTGACCTCGAAGACCAGCTCCACGAACCGCTTGTCCTCGTCGAACTGCGTCTTGGCCCGCTCGACCTTGACCCGCGACTCGACGAAGCGCGTGGAGTAACGGCCCTGGTCGAGCGTCGCGCCCTGGCCGAGGAGGTCGGGGCCCTTGTCGGGGGCCTCGTTCAGCCCGCCCAGCAAGGCCGTGATGCCGACGGCCGTGACCGCCACGAGAGCCAGGATGGGCACCGCCACCGGGCGTCTCGGCCTCGTGCTGTCGCCGGAGGGTTCCGTCATGGGTATGGATGGTAATAGGTCACGGTTGCCCCATCTGCCGCAATGGTCCCTTCTGGCGGGTGGAATTGCCGCGAACCCTGCCGCTACGGGGGTGGAAGCTCATACGCTGTCACGGAGCGGAAAAGGGCTGGCCCCTGCAACTAACGACATATCGCGGCCGGAGGGTCACGTGGCGGACGTGCATCCCGAGCATGCCCAGCTCCAGGCGGACCGCATCTACCTGGGGTGGCAGTACATCCTGCTGCATCCCGACCCGGGGCCGCCGCCCAAGCGTCCCTCGCCCGAGAAGGAACCGGCGCCGGACGCGGAGTCGTCCGGCCGGGCGGCGGCCGAGGCGCTGCGCCGCGAGCGGCTCCAGGAGGACATGCTCAACCGGCCCGTACGCGTCATCCGGGCCATCAGCCTGACCATGTCCGCGCTGATCCTCGTGGCCGCGGTCAGCGGCTACCTGGGATGGTCGTTCGCGCTCCTCGGGCTGGTCGCGGCCGGCGGCGTGGCGGGCATCTGCACCTACGCCCTGCTCCAGGGCGACCGGGCGGTCCGCTTCCGAGTGCTCGAACAGCAGGCCAGGGACGACCGGCAACGTCAGGAACGTGACAAGGAGCTGTTCCGCGCCCAGGAGGAGCACGCCCGGCGCTACCGCGACTGGCAGGAGTCGAAGGAGCGCCACGAACGCCAGCTCACCTGGTACGCCGTCGCCGTCCCCGACGAGATCGACCGCATCGACGTGGCCGGCGGCACGCTGCCCGGCTGGTCCGCGCTGATCACGCTGCTCGGCGCCACCCGGCTCTACAGCGGCGGCCACCTGACCGTGCTCGACCTGTCGGAGGGCGCGATCGCCAAAGACCTGATCGAGCTGGCCCGCAAGGGCGGCGACGACCCGCTGGTCTGGGTGCTGCCGGTCGACCTGCCGAAGCTCGACCTCGGGGCCACGCTCAAGCCGGAGGCGTTCGCCGACGTGCTGGCCCACGTGGTGAGCGTGAGCGAGGAGCACCGCACCACCCGCGACCTCAGCTTCGACAACGCCATCCTGGAACGGGTGCTCGAAGTGCTCGGCGAGAACGCCACCATCAGCCAGGTCACCGCCGCCCTGCGGGCCCTGGCGCAGGTCGGCGACCCGCGGGACGACCTGCGCTTCGGCCTGATCACCGCGACCCAGCTCGAACGCATCGGCACGCTGTTCGGCCGCGGCGTGAGCGACCGGGTGGTGATCGAGCGCGCCTGGGCACTTGAGTCGCAGCTGCGCAAGCTGGAGACGCTCGGCACCCAGGCGGTGCGGCTGCCGCCCGCCCGGCTGCGCGTGGTGAGCATGGACCGGCAGGCCGGCGTGTTCGGCAACCGGGTGCTCGGCACGTACGTGGCCACCGCGCTCACCCACATCCTGCGCCAGTCGCCCGCCTCCGACCGGCCCTGGTACCACACGATCATCGTGGCGGGCGCCGACAAGCTCCGCGGCGACGTGCTCGACCGGCTCATGGACGCGTGCGAGACCTCGCGTACCGGGCTGGTGCTGACGTACCGGAGCCTGACCCCCACCGTGAAGGAGCGGCTGGGGCGCGGCCACGCGGCCGTGGCGTTCATGCGTCTCGGCAACGCCGAGGACGCCCGGGTGGCCAGCGAGCACGTCGGCACCGAGCACCGGCTGGAGCTGGCCCAGCTCACCGAGACGATCAGCGACGCCCTGCCGGGCCTCGACGGCGGCTACACCTCCACCATCTCCCAGGTGGACGACGCCCGCCACGACCGCGGCGACGCCCACGCCGACCTGGTCGAGGACATCACCGAGTCCACCGAGTGGGGCCGGACGGCCGACAAGATCTCCGAGACCGAACGCGTGCTCCACCGGTCGCGCGAGTTCCTGGTCGAGCCGCACCAGCTCCAGCAGCTCCCCACGACGTCCGTGATCGTCACCGACGCGACCGCCGAGGGCCGGCGGGTGCGGCTGGCCGACGCCAACCCGGCCATCCTCACCTTCCCCAAGACCACGCTCGGCGACCTGGAGGAGGTGCGCGAGGCCGTGCTGGCCCTGGAGGCGAAGGACGAGGGCGAGGAGCCGCCGCCCAACCTCGGGCCACCACCGCCACGCCTTGACTGGCGCAAGGGCAGGCAATGACCTGGTCAAGGGCCTGGTGAGGAGCTGGCGATCAGCGGGATTTTACTGAGAACCGACTGTGGGGGAATTGAAGATGCAGCCGAGTGTCTCGCTGAGCGGGCCCTGGTATCGGATCCAGTCGATCGCCGCACCCTCGCGAAGCTCGTCGGCGGAATGGGATTTCGTCACCGTGCTGCCCGCCGTGCTGTCGGCGGCGCAGCGTGACCGGCCGTTCGTCATCGGGTGGCTGTCGCGGGGTTCCGGGGCGCCGCTCGAACTGATCACCAACGCCGGCCCGCTCTCACCGCCGCGCCAGCCGCGCAGGGCGACCGACGTGCCCGGCCTGCCGACCGGGCCCCAGCCGCTGCTGTTCCCGGGCGGCGCGCGGGGGATCGAGCTGAACGAGGAGTACCTGGCCGACCTCGCCGACCTGGTCTGGACGCCGTGCCCCGGCCGCCAGGCGCCGCCGCTGGGCGGGCGGGGACGCGAGTTCGCCGGGTCCGACCCCGACGAGCTGAAGCGGCCCACGCTGTTCGAGTCGACGCTGGTCACGCTCATGTCGCGGCCGTTCGCCTGGCTGGTCGTGGCCGAGCCGACCGACCTGCTCGACGCCGAGGTGGCGCACCTGCGCACCCAGCTCAACGTCCTGCGGCAGTACGGCGACGCCTCCGAGCGCTCCCGGTTCGACGCCGAACGGGCCGAGCGCCGCATGCAGGAGCTCGACGCCTTCCGCGAGGCCGGCCTGTGGAACGTGCGCGTGCTGGCCGGCGGGGCCACCGCCGAGGAGCTGCGGCAGATCGCGCCCGTGCTCGTCGGGTCCGTCGAGATGAGCCACCACCCGTACCGGCTGCGCAGCGCGCACGGCGCGGTCTACGCGCTGTCGGAGGCCCTGGCCATCACCATGCAGGACCCGGCCGACGGCGCCGCCGCGCCCTTCGCGGCCACCGCCGGGGCGCTGGCCGCGCTGGCCGGGCTGCCCAGGCGCGAGGTGCCCGGCGTACGCGTGCTCGACTCCGGCTTCTTCGACGTGACGTCCGAGGCCGACGGCGGCGAGTTGGAGCTGGGCGAGATCCTCGACGGCCAGGACAGAGGCGTGGGCAGCTTCCGGGTGCCCCTGGCCACGCTCAACAGGCACGCCTTCGTCACCGGCGCGACCGGCTCGGGCAAGTCCCAGACCGTCCGGCACCTGCTGGAGCAGCTCAGCGAGGCGCGCATCCCGTGGCTGGCCATCGAGCCGGCCAAGTCGGAGTACGCGGCCATGGCCGGCCGCATCGCCGACCCGGTGACGGTGATCAACCCGTCGGCCCCCGAGGGCGTGCCGCTCAGCGTCAACCCGCTCGAACCCGAGCCCGGCTACCCCGTCCAGGCGCACATCGACATGATCAGGGCGCTGTTCATGGCCGCCTTCGACGCCGAGGAGCCGTTCCCGCAGATCATGTCGCTGTCCCTGCAACGGGTCTACGAGGCCACCGGCTGGGACGTCGTGACCGGCGGCGCCGTGCCCGGCTCGAACGTCCCGCCCAGCGTGCCGACGCTCGAACAGCTCCAGCAGCACGCCATGGACGTCATCAAGGAGATCGGCTACGGCCGCGAGGTGCAGGCCGACGTCGAGGGCTTCATCTCGCTCAGGCTGCGGTCGCTGCGGGTCGGCTCGGCCGGGCGCTTCTTCGAGGGCGGCCACCCGGCCGACATCGGCGGCCTGCTGGAGCGCAACGTCGTCCTGGCCATCGAGGACGTCGCCAACGACGAGGACAAGGCGTTCCTCATGGGCACGCTGATCATCCGGATCGTCGAGCACCTGCGCATGCGGGCCAGGAAGGAGAAGTCGGCCGGGCTGCGGCACGTCATCGTGATCGAGGAGGCCCACCGGCTGCTGCGCGACCGCGGCCACGGCCGGGCCTCCACGCACGCCGTGGAGCTGCTGGCCGGCCTGCTCGCCGAGATCAGGGCGTACGGCGAGGGCATCGTGGTGGCCGAGCAGATCCCGACCAAGCTGGTCTCCGACGTCGTGAAGAACACCGCGCTGAAGGTCGTCCACCGGCTGCCCGCCGAGGACGACAGGAAGCTCGTCGGCGCGGCCATGAACCTCAGCGACGAGCAGTCCAGGCACGTCGTCTCGCTCCAGCCGGGCTCGGCCGCGGTCTTCGCCGACGGCATGGACCGGCCGCTGCGGGTGCGCGTCCCGCTGGGCGAGGCGCGGGAGAAGCCGCTGCCGGGCCCCCAGCCGCCCATCCGCGGGCGCAGGTCGGCCGCGTGCGGGGCGCAGTGCCGTACCGGCCAGGCGTGCACCCTGGTGGAGCTCAGAGAGGCCGACGTGCTCGCCGACGGGCCCGACTGGGCGTGGCTGCGCATCTGGTGCGACACGGTCGTGCTCGCCTTCGTCAGCAACCGGCCGCTGCCCGGCGTGCCGCGCGCCCTGTCGTCCGCCTGGGGCGAGCTGCCCGCCCGCCGCCGCGAGTGCCTGCTCGCCACGCTGGTCGAACGCGCCGTCCAGCGGCGGGCCTGGTCGCTGCGGAGCTGGTTCGACCCGGCGCTGCTCACCGAGAAGGCCGCCGAGGTCGCCGCGCGGCTGCTGTCGGGGGCCGAGCCCGGCGGCGACCGTCCCGGCGCTTCGTGGGTGATCCCGCAGGTGCGCTGGCTGCACGAGGTCGACCGGCTCTTCCCGTACGGCCAGCCCGCCCCCAACCTGCGCAGCCCGGCCCCGCCCATGGAGTACGCCCTGTTCCGCCAGTCCAACGGCAACGGCACGGCCGACCTGGTGCAGGCAGAGCTGCTCGGCCACCGCGCCAAGGCCCTGCGCCACCACCCGCTGTCCATGGAGGTGGACCACAACCGGGCCCTGGCCTGGCGGGTCATCCTGGGCGACGACGAGAACGAGAGCGTGCAGCGCGACATCACCAATGTCGCGATCGGCATCGAGGCGTCGGCCAGGATCAGGCACGTCGGCCAGACGATGGGCGCGGGCTGGCTGGAGGGGGTGCTGTCGTGGCCGCAGCGGTTCGTCCTGCCGTTCGACCACGGGGGCGCCCCGGAGATCGCCTTCGTCGACGCCCCCTCGGCCTGACGCCCGTCCGGGGACGGGTCAGCGGTCGCGGCGGCGTTCGAGGCGTTTGCGTCGGGCCACCTCGCGCTTGTGCTCGGCCAGCTCGCGCCGCCGTTCCCGACGGCCCTGCGCGGCATGGGCCTGTTCCAGCAGCGAAACGCCATGGCGCATCAGGAACGCGTGCAGCTCGGGATCGGTGGGCTCGGACCCGAGGGTGAACCGGGTCGCCCGCAGCCGCCCGCCCTCGGCGACCTCCAGCACCCCGACCCAGAACGGGCCGTCCAAATAGACCGACAACGTGACCATCTTCTCCGCCCTTCACCAGACATGCCGGGAAAGCGGCCTGGACAGGCCGCCTCCGGCACACCGGACATCCCTGGAAGGGCGGATACGTGATGCTTCGCCCGGGCTACCAACCGGGCCGCGTTTTCGTGTGCAACTCCAGAGTAGGACTCAACGGCGACTAGGATCCATGTGCATGACCCAGCTTCCTCTGCGGGCTCAGCTCGCCAGCGCCCTGGGACGCAGCGCTGCCACGCTCTCGCGGATGACCGGGCGCGGTGACGGCTCGGTGATCGGCGGCAGGGTGGGCCTGATGCTCGAACCCGACCTCCTGCGCAAGCTGGCCCGCGACCGCAAGCTGGCCCTGGTCAGCGCCACCAACGGCAAGACCACCACGACCAGGCTGATCACCTCCGCGCTGCTGGAGATGGGCGAGGTCGCCACCAACGCCTTCGGCGCCAACATGCCGGCGGGCCACGTCTCGGCGCTCTCCCAGCACAAGGGCGCCCCCTACGGCGTGCTGGAGGTCGACGAGAAGTACCTGCCGGAGGTGCTCGACACCACCGGCGCCGGCGTCGTCTGCCTGATGAACCTCAGCCGCGACCAGATGGACCGCGCGGCCGAGATCTGGCTGCTCGCGCAGAAGTGGCGCAGGGCGCTGTCGGGCAGGCCCACGCACGTCATCGCCAACTGCGACGACCCCCTCGTCACCTGGGGGGCCTCCACCGCCGCCAAGGTCACCTGGGTCGCCGGCGGGCAGCGCTGGAAGGAGGACTCCTGGTGCTGCCCCGAGTGCGGCGGCCCCCTCGACCGCAAAGACGCCGACTGGTCCTGCCGTGAGTGCACCTTCCACCGTCCAGAGCCGCAGTGGGTGCTCGACGACGACGTCGCCGTCGACCCGCGCGGGCAGCGCTGGCTGCTCGACATCCAGCTCCCTGGCCTGGCCAACCGCTCCAACGCGGTGATGGCCCTGGCCGTGGCCGAGGCGTTCGGGCTGCCGGTCGACCGGGCGCTGCCCCGGCTGCGCGAGGTCACCTCGGTGGCCGGCCGCTACACCACGGTCGAGCGCGAGGGCCGCCACGCGCGGCTGCTGCTGGCCAAGAACCCGGCGGGCTGGCTGGAGGCCTTCGACGTCGCCGACCCGCAACTGCCGATCATCCTCTCGGTCAACGCGCAGGGCCCCGACGGCCGCGACACCTCGTGGTTGTGGGACGTCGACTACCGCATCCTGCGCGGCCGTCCGGTCTTCGTCACCGGTGAGCGGCGGCTCGACCTGGCGCTCCGGCTCGACGTGGCCGACGTGCCGTTCACGTTGTGCAGCTCGTTCTCCGAGGCGCTGGCCATGCAGCCGCCCGGCCGGGTCGACGTGATCGCCAACTACACCGCCTTCCAGCTGATCCGATCGGAGTTCGGACGTGCCGTCTGACAGCGCCCTCAGCATCGTCTGGATCTACCCCGACCTGCTGAGCACCTACGGCGACCAGGGCAACGTGCTCGTTCTGGAGCAGCGTGCGCAGCGCCGGGGCATCGAGGTCGAGACCGTCTACGTCCGCTCGGCCGACCCCGTGCCGGAGACCGGCGACATCTACCTGATCGGCGGCGGCGAAGACCGTCCGCAGATCCTGGCCGCCCAGCGCCTGCGCCGCGACGGCGGGCTCCAGCGGGCCATCGCCCGGGGCGCGGCGATGCTGGCCGTGTGCGCCGGCTACCAGATCATGGGCAGCACGTTCGGCGGCGAGGAGGGCCAGCCGGTCGACGGCATCGGCCTGCTCGACATCGCCAGCTCGCGCGGCCCCGCCCGGGCCGTGGGCGAGCTGGTCGCCGAGGTCGACGCCGCCCTCAACCTGCCCACGCTGACCGGCTTCGAGAACCACATGGGCGTCACGCACCTCGGTCCGGGCGTGCGGCCGTTGTCCAAGACGGTCGCCGGGGTCGGCAACGGCGACGGCTTCGAGGGCTGCTACGCGGGCCACGTGGTGGGCACGTACCTGCACGGCCCGGCCCTGGCGCGCAACCCGGCCCTGGCCGACCTGCTGCTGTCGTGGCGCGTGGGCGAGCTGACGCCCCTCGACGACTCCCGCTACGAGGCCCTGCGCCAGGAGCGGCTGAGCACCGTCCTGTCCGGCTGACGGCCTAGTAGACCAGGGCCTGGGCGCCCTCGCTGACCGCCTCCTCCACGAACGCGGGCGCCCCGGCGATGCGCACGCCCTCGATCACGTCGTCGACCGTGATCTCGCGGCGGGCGGCGCATTGCGTGCACAGGGTCACCCGGCCGGCCGCCAGGACGGCTTCCAGCAGGTCCGCCAGCGGCGCCGCGTGGGGCAGGGAGAACTCCTTGGCCCGCCCTGGCAGGGCGAACCAGGACGACTCGCCGGTCAGCCAGAGGGAGACCGGCACGCCGCTCGCGAGCGCGGCCGCCGCCACCGTGAATGCCTGGTTGCACCGCTCAGGGGCGTCCGCCCCCGCGGTCACCTTGATCACCAAAGATCGTGCCATGGCGTCACCCTAACCCCGACCGACGCGGCCCCACACGTACGGATCGGCCTGGGCGCTGCCGAACGGCGACCAGGCCAGGCGCGTCTGCCCGGTCCTGTCCCCGGTGTCGGAGTCGTAGACGAGCACGTTCGCCCTCAGCGCGGTGGGCGGGGCGGGCAGCAGCGCGAACGGGATGCGCACCTCGACGCCGTACCCGCCGTCGTGGGCCGCGGACGCCACGCCCACCCGCGGGGCGGGGCCCTGGTGGGCGTCGGCGTCCCGGGCCGCGCACGGGCCGCCCTCGGCGGTGTAGGGCAGGACGCCCAGCTTGAACGTGGTCGAGGTGTCGTCGGAGTCGCCGCGCGGGTCGAGGGCGATCTCGACCGCGTCGGTGCGCCAGTGGCGCTCGCACGCGTCGAGGGCCGCGCCGCGCGCCTCGTCGGTGACCTCGACCTGGACGTACAGGTCGGCGCCGTGGCGGGTCAGCCGGGCGGTCGCGGCGCAGTCGGCCGCCGGGCAGCGCTCGCCCTCCCAGTGGGCGAGGGGCAGGGCCGGGCCCGCGTACTCGCCGGGGGAGGCGACGCCGTCGAGCACGGGGGCGCGCCCGGCGACCGGCAGCGTGGTGGCGGGCGGCTCGGGGTAGTCGGGCTGCGCCCGGTTGGCCAGCCAGGGCAGGCCGGTCGCGCGCGCCCAGTCGCGGAACTCGGCGTACAGAGGACGCAGGCCCGCCTGCTCGACGACGGGAGCGGGCACCGGCCGCCCGCCGTCGAAGACGACCGAGAACCAGTCGCACCCGAACGGCCCGGCCACCTTCGCCGGCCGCGCGGCGAACCCCTGCGTGCGGTACACGCGCTCGGCGTCGCGCTCCCGCTGGGCCCACGTGGCGCGATGGCGCGGCGACCAGGCGCCCGCCCAGACGCCGAGCTGCGGCAGCCCGGTGGCCGGGTCGCGCATGCCGGCCGTCGCGCAGCCGGGGCCCACGGGGCCGCGCAGCCCCCAGTTCTGGGTCAGCAGCCGGGTGGCCCGCCAGGGCGCGCCCGTCCCGGGGAACGCGGCGGGGTCGGCGGCCAGCCGGAACGCCTCGACGGCCAGCCGGGCGGCGAGCTGGTGCCCGCCGTGCTGGTTGAAGGGCCGCGGGTCCATCGTCACCACGGTCGAGGGCCTGGTCGCCCTGATCGTCTCGACCAGCCGCCCGAGAGTGTCCGGCCCCCACACGCGGGCGGTCAGGGGCGCCGACAGCGTGTACCAGAAGTCCGGCTTGTCCAGGTAGAAGACGTCGCGGATGCCCGCGTGCGCGACCGCCTCGCGCTCCTCGGCCTCCCTGATCCGGCCGAGCGCCGCGCCCTTCTCCGGCCCGGCGGCGTTGCCGCCGCCCTCGCCGCGGGTGACCGTCACGACCCCGGTGGTCAGCCCCAGACGTTCGCGCCACTGCCCGAACGTGGACAACGACTGGTATTCGTCGTCCGGATGGGCGCCCACGAACAGCACGTCGACGTGCGGCGGCACGGCCCAGGCATCCAGCATCGCGGCTCCCCCCGGCGAAACGTCTCCCCGATCCAGAAGGTTAGCCACCGGCGCTAGGCTTGGTGAGCATGGAAGAACCTGAGGTGCACCCCGCTCTGGAGCAGATCGCGTTCCTGCTCGGCCGCTGGGAGGGCGCCGGCGTGGGCGGCTATCCGACGATCGAGAGCTTCAACTTCGGCCAGGAGATCGAGTTCGGCCACAACGGCAAGCCGTTCCTGACCTACGTCAGCCGCACCTGGCTGCTCGACAACGACGGCAACCGGGTCAGGCCGCTGGCCACCGAGTCCGGCTACTGGCGTCCGCAACCCGACCGGCAGATCGAGGTGGTGCTCGCGCACCCGACCGGCATCGTCGAGATCTACATCGGCGAGGTGGTCTTCCACAAGATCGAGCTGCGCACCGACGTCGTGGCCCGCACCTCCACGGCCAAGGAGTACACCGCGGGCCACCGCCTCTACGGCCTGGTCAACGGCAACCTGATGTGGGCCTACGAGATGGCCGCCGTCGGCCACCCGCTCACCGACCACATGTCGGCCGAGCTGAAGAAGGTGTCCTGAGCATGACCTCGCCCCTCACTCCCGACGCCGTCGAGGCGATCAAGCGCCACATGAACGACGACCACACCGGCGACGCCCTGGTCATCGTGCGCGGGCTCGGCGGCCGTCCGCAGGCCACCTCGGCGGTGACCAGCGACGTCGACGCCGAGGCCATGGAGTTCACGGTCGACGGCGGCGAGCGGGTGCGCGTGCCCTGGGGCGAGACGCTGACCGAGCGCGCCCAGGTGCGCAAGGCGGTCGTGCGCCTCTACCGGGCGGCCTGCGCCGAATTGGGGATCGAACCCCACGGGGAACACTGAGGGAGAGAACAAGAAGGGCCCCGGGCAACACTCCGCCTGCCGAGCAGACGGGCCGGATGGACCAATGGCCGGGATGCGTCATCCCGCCCTCCGGCTGCCAGGGGCCCCGGTGGTTGCCTCGGATTCGCTTGCGACACGAGACAACAGTCCGCAGCGCTAGCGGACAACCACCTCGCTAGCCCGACTATGACTATCCATTATTCGGACCACCTCCTTTCCGCGTACTCACGAAGCTATGCGGTCGCGAGCGCCCGGGGCAAGTAATTATCGGACGGCCGCGAACAGGCGATCGTGCGCTTTACACTCGGGGGCATGACCGAGACGCAGTGGCACGAGGAACTCCGCGCCAAGGGCTACCGGGTCACCCCGCAGCGGCAGCTCGTGCTCGAAGCGGTCAAGGAT
The DNA here is from genome assembly GCF_040298265.1 of Nonomuraea sp. NPDC001636. Taxonomy (NCBI): domain Bacteria; kingdom Bacillati; phylum Actinomycetota; class Actinomycetes; order Streptosporangiales; family Streptosporangiaceae; genus Nonomuraea; species Nonomuraea sp. NPDC001636. The sequence goes on along the minus strand of NZ_JBEOZT010000010.1, from coordinate 87,007 downwards.
CTGGAGCACGCGACGCCCGAGGAGATCTGCACCAAGGTGCGCGAGACGGCGCGCGGGGTCAACATCTCCACCGTCTACCGCACGCTCGAACTGCTCGAAGAGCTCGGCATGGTCACCCACACCCACCTCGGTCACGGCGCGCCGACCTACCACCTGGCGGCCGAGGCCGACCACGTCCACCTGGTGTGCCGGGGCTGCGACGAGGTCTTCGAGGTGCGTCCCGAGCTGGCCGAGGGGCTGGTGAAGGGGCTCGACGAGGAGCTGGGGTTCGCGGCCGACGTCCATCACCTCACGGTGTTCGGCCGCTGCAGCAACTGCCGCTGAGCCGCGGCACCGGGGTCGGGCACCGGCGTCGGGCGCCGTCGCGGGGGCGGATAGCCTTGGATGCATGCGTAGCCCTCTGCTCGATCTCCCCGGCGCCGTCGCGGCCGACGGGCCGGACGCCGACGTAGCCGCGCACTATGGCGACCTGTTCGCCGAGCAGCGCGCGCTGGCCAAGGGTGAGGCGGTCGTCGACCGCAGCAACCGCGAGGTGGTCCGCATCTCCGGCGCCGACCGGCTGAAATGGCTCAACGACCTGACCTCGCAGAAGCTCGACACGCTGACGCCCGGCCAGTGGACCCAGACGCTCGACCTCGACCTCCAGGGCCGCGTCCTGCACCACCTCACGCTGGTCGACGACGGCGAGAGCGTGCTGGCGCACGTCGAGCCCGGCACGGCCCAGAGCCTGGTCGACTATCTCGACCGCATGCGGTTCATGCTGCGCGTGGAGGTGTCGCGGGCCGACGACCTGGCGGTACTCTCCACGGCCGACGAAGACTTCCTGGTGCCGCGGGCCGAGCTGGCCGATCATCTGGGCCGGCCGCTGGCGGGGTTGTGGGCCTACGAGGCGCTGCGCATCGAGGCACACCGGCCGCGGCTCGGCTTCGAGACCGACCACAAGACGATCCCCCACGAGGTGGGCTGGATCGGCTCGGCCGTCCACCTGAGCAAGGGCTGCTACCGCGGCCAGGAGACGGTCGCGCGCGTCCACAACCTGGGCCACCCGCCGCGCCGCCTGGTGTTCCTGCACCTCGACGGCAGCGTCGACACCCTGCCCGCGCACGGCGACCCGGTGATCTTCGAGAGCCAGGAGATCGGCGTCGTCGGCTCGGCCGCCCGTCACCACGAGCTGGGCCCGATCGCGCTGGCCGTGGTCAAGCGCACGGTCCCGGTCGACGCGCCGCTGCTGGCCGGTGGCGTGGCCGCCGCCCAGGAGGTCGTCGTGCCGCCGGACGCCGGTCGCAACGTCAGCATCGACCCCTCGCTGCGCCGCCGGATCCGCTGACCCCGCTCAGGCGTCGATGTCGAGGACGAGCGTGATCGGCCCGTCGTTGACCAGCGAGACCTTCATGTCGGCGCCGAAGCGGCCGGTCTCCACGTGCGCGCCGAGCGCCCTCAGCTCCTCGACCACGGCCTCCACCAGCGGCTCGGCGACCGGCCCCGGGGCTGCGGCCTGCCAGGTGGGGCGCCGGCCCTTGCGCGCGTCGCCGTAGAGGGTGAACTGGCTGATCACCAGGAGCGGGGCGGAGACGTCGGAGCACGACTTCTCGCCGTGCAGCACGCGCAGGCCCCACAGCTTGGCGGCGAGCTTGGCGGCCTCGGCGCGGGTGTCGGTGTGCGTCACGCCGACCAGGACGAGCAGTCCCGGCTCGTCGATGGCGCCGACCGTCTGCCCCTCGACCTCGACGGAGGCCGAGCTCACTCGTTGTACGACTGCTCGCATGGCATCCCATTCTGGCGCAGAAAGAACTGTTCGTAGACTCGTGCCGAAAGGGGGCGCGTAATGTCGCTTGTTGTCGAGGTTGTCCGGTCGGGGTTCGTGGAGTCCACCCATCTGGCCCGCATGCTCACCGTGGACGCGCAGGGCGTCCCGGTGGAGACGCGGGGAGCGGTGCACGTGCCGGCCTCGCCGCGATCGTCGATGAAGCCGCTGCAGGCGCTCGGCATGATGCGCAACGGCCTCCAGCTGGAGGGTGAGCTGCTGGCGCTGGCCTGCGCCTCGCACTCGGGTGAGGCGTTCCACGTGGATGGCGTACGGAACATCCTGGCCGGAGCGGGCCTGGAGGAGTCCGCCCTGCTGTGTCCGGAGGACCACCCGTTCGCGCGTACCTCGACCGAGTTCGGCCGGGTCTACATGAACTGCTCCGGCAAGCACGCCGCCATGCTGGCCACCTGCGTGCTCAACGACTGGCCGCTGACGACGTATCTGGAGCCCGCGCACCCGCTCCAGCGCGCGATCCGCGCGACGGTCGAGGACCTGACCGGCGAGCGGGTGGCCGCCTCCGGCGTGGACGGCTGCGGCGCGCCGCTGTTCTTCGTCTCGATGCTCGGCGTGACCAAGGCGTTCCGGGCCTTCCCGCTGGCCGCGGAGGGCTCGTTCGAGCGGCGCATCTTCGACGCCATGCGCGCCCACCCCGAGTGGACCTCCGGCACCGACCGGCCCGAGGCCAAGCTCATGCGGGCGATCCCCGGGCTGATGCTGAAGGCGGGCGCGGAGGCGTTCGACGCGTTCGCGTTCGAGGACGGCCGGGCCGGCACGATCAAGATCGAGGACGGCTCGTCGCGGGCCCGCGTGCCCGTCACCGTGGCGGCCCTGCGCTCGCTCGGCCTGGACGCGCCCGAGCTGGCCGAGCTGGCCAGGCCGGCGCTGCTGGGCGGCGGCCGGCCGGTCGGCGAGCTGCGGATCCGCTAGAGGGTGCGGAACTGGCGGCTGGCGGAGATGGCCCCCGAGGTCGTCGTGGTGAACGTGCGCATCGACCCGGCGAACTTGGACAGGTCCCACTCCGCCGGCCCGTGGTACCAGTAGAGGTTGTCGGCCTGGTGGCCGTTGCCGGTCACCGAGGCCACCACCCGCGACCAGTGCTCGACGCCGTCGAAGATCACCGCGTACGGCAGGTAGCGCGAGAACAGCTCCACCCGGTGCTGCTCGGGCACCTCGCCGAGGTCGCCGGAGAACAGGTACTCGCGGAAGCCCATCGTGTGCGCGAGCGCGGCCGAGCCCTTGGCGGTCTTGGCCGGCATGTACTGGCCGCCGACGGCCAGCGCGCCGCCCGCGATGACCAGGGCCAGCCCCAGCAGCCCGTACGTGGTGAACCAGGCCAGCCCGACCGTGGCCAGCAGGCCCAGGCCGATCAGCACGACGCCGATCGTCGTCCACCGGGTGCGCTCGGTGTCGGGACGGCGGGCGAACCAGCCCTGCGCGACCACGTCGGTGTAGAGGGCATCGCGCACCTTGCCCAGATGGCCGGCGAACGAGCCGGACAGCTGGGAGAGCAGCACCGCGTCGCGGCCGTCGAAGACCGCGTCGTACAGGGCGCGCTCGTACGTCAGCAGCGAGTTGACCGGCGCGTTCGGCAGCCTGACCAGCAGCCAGTCGGGGGCGTCGTAGGTCTGGCGGGGCTGCTCGTCGATCCGCAGGTAGCCGCGGACGGCCAGGTCGACGATGGTGGCGGTCACGTCGATGACGTCGGCCTGCTCGTCCACCAGCGTGCCGATCTGGCCGGGACGCACGCCGTCCGGCGGGGTGAAGTGCCCGTTCTGGATGGGATCGACCCCGCCCTTCTCGTGGCCCGCGACCCGGGCGTCCCGGCCGCGCGTCCAGTAGAGCAGGCCGACGCCGCCGAGCAGCAGCACGAGCAGGGCGGCCAGCGCGCCGCCGGTGACCAGGTCGAGGGTGAACGCCGAGGCCAGCGAGAAGCGGCGCTCCAGGATGGGCGCGCCGGAGCTGGAGCCCTTGGGGTAGCCGACGACCACCGTCAGGGCCTGGCCCGCCGCCAGGTTGTCCTGCTCGAAGTCGGCCCGGGTGGCGGTGTGGTCCATCGAGGCCGAGGTGCAGCCGATCGCCGAGGTCAGGTCGCCGGCGAAGCACGACAGGTTCTGCACCTGGCCGGGCCCGCTGACCTGGACGGTCGCCTTGGTCACGGGGACGCTCCAGCCGCTGACGGCGAACCAGCGCAGCTCCTCGACCCCGCCGGAGGTGGTCACCGCGCCCTTGACGTCGTACTCGACGGTCTGGCCGGTCACGGTCAGGACGTCGCCGTCGAGCTTGCCGCCCTTGACGTTGGTGACCCGGTAGACGCGGTCGTTGTCGTCGTCGTAGCGCGTCTTGGTGAGCAGGGTGCGCTTGAGGCCGCCGGACGCCCCGGTGATCTTCTCGACCACATGGAGCGTGCCGTCCTTGGCGAGCGTCATCGTCACCTGGTCCGTGATGCCGGCCTCCGCCGAGGCGGGGGTGGCCAGCAACGTCAGAGCCGTGGCTCCCAGGGCGGCCAATGTGAGTCTGAAACCCGTCATGGCGGGACATCGTAGCGGTTGCGGGTGTCAATCCAGGGTGATGGCGTCGGCCGCCCGGCGTACGCTCTCGGGCGAGGCGGGCATGCCCGGGTTCTCCAGGGCCAGGGCCTGGTTCAGGGCGACGTAGGGCCGCATGCGCCGCTCGTACCGGTCGAACGCCCCCTCGGGGGCCCGGCCCAGCTCCTCGGCCAGCACGTACGCCCCCACCAGGGCCAGGCTGGTGCCCTGCCCCGACAGCGGCGAGGGGCAGTGGGCGGCGTCGCCGATCAGCGCGACCCGGCCCTGCGACCAGCGGTCCATCTCCACCTGGGCCATGGCGTCGAAGTAGAAGTCGTCGGCCTGCCACATGGCGTCAAGCAGCTTGGGCGCCTCCCAGCGCAGCCCCGAGCAGTGCTCCTGGACCAGGCGCTTCTGCTGCTCGACGTCGCGGTGGTCGTAGCCGATCGGGCCCGCGGCGAAGCCCATGTTCACCTTCATCACCGCCGGCTCGCGGTCGCTGAACAGGCCGAACCCGGCCTCGCCCGCGCGGTGCCAGAGCTGCCAGTGGTCCAGGCCGAGGAAGTTGTCGGCGGTGTAGATGGAGACGTACATGCCGAGGTGCCGCAGGAAGCGCTCCTCCGGGCCGAACACCAGGCGCCTGACGTTGGAGTGCAGGCCGTCGGCGCCGATCACGTAGTCGTAGCGTTCCCGGACGCCGCTGTCGAAGGTCACCTCCACGCCGTCGCCGTCCTGGGCGAGGGCGGCGATGGAGTCGCCGAAGCGGCAGGGGGCGTCGGTGACGGCGCCGACGATCGCGGTGAGGTCGTCGCGGGCGATCTCGACGTCCGGGCTGTCGAGCCGGCCGCCGCTGATCGTCTCCTCGGTGCTGCGCATGATCTCGTTGCCGTCGCCGTCGACCATGGACATGCCGCGCATGGTCGTCCGCGCGGCCCTGACCTGCTCCAGGATGCCCATGCGGTCGGCCACGACCAGGGCGGCGCCGCGGACGTCGACGGCCTGGCCGCCCTTGCGCGGGCGCGGCGCGCGCTCGACCAGCGTGACCTCCGAGCCGCGCCGCCGCAGCCAGTGAGCCAGGACGGGCCCGCCGACGCTCGCTCCCGAGACCAGAACCTTCATGACGCGCTCCTTGTTGTTGACGTAGTACGCAGAGCTGAATGTACGCCGTACATACAGCTGCTCACAAGGCTTTACTGGTACGATCTGTACTAGTACAGAGAAGGGGTTGCGATGACCGTTCCGCCCTACGCGCGCATCGTCGAGGACATCAGGCGGCGCATCGCCGACGGCCGGCTCCGCCCCGGCGACCGGGTGCCCTCCACCAGGCAGCTCGCCCGCGACTGGGAGGTCGCGCTCGCCACGGCCGCCAAGGCGCTCACCGTCCTGGCCCAGGAGGGCGTGGTGGTCGCCGAGCCGCGCGTCGGCACGATCGTGGCCGAGACCCGCGGCGGCAGGGCGCGGCGGGCCCCCGTCCCGTCCGGCGACGACCTGACCCGCGACCGCATCGTGGCCGCGGCCGTCGAGATCGCCGACGCCGACGGCCTCGCCGAGCTGACCATGCGCGGCGTCGCGGGCCGGCTCGGCGTGGCCACCATGTCCCTCTACCGGCACGTCGGCGGCAAGGACGACCTGGTCATGCTCATGATCGACCAGGTGATCAGGGAGTTCCCGCTGCCCGACCCGCCGCCCGACGGATGGCGGGCCAGGCTGGAGACCGCCGCCCGGGTGCAGTGGGCGGGCTACCGCACCCACCCGTGGATGGCCAGGGTCACGTCACTGACCAGGCCGCTGCCCTCGGCCAGCCTGATCGCCCACACCGAGTGGGTCATGCGCACGCTGGAGGGCTCGCCCCTCGATCCCATCAGCAAGATGCACGTGCACACCCTGCTGTTCAGCTTCGTCCAGGGCCTGGCCGCCAACATCGAGATGGAGCAGCAGGCCCAGGCCGCGACCGGGCTCACCGCCGACGAGTGGATGACCAGCCGCGAGGGGGAGCTCCAGGCGCTGGCGGAGTCGGGGCGGCTGACCGCCTTCACCGGCGTCATCGAGGAGCTGGGCGGCGAGTTCGACCTCGACCTCGACCGGCTGTTCGCCTTCGGCCTCGACGCGCTGCTCGACGGGCTCGCCGGGCTGGTCGAGGGGCGCTAGTCGGAGATCGCGATGCGCAGCCGGCGGAAGCCGCGGCCCTTGCTCTCGATCTTGGCCACCTTGATGCGGCCGATCTGCTTGGTCGAGGCCACATGGGTGCCGCCGTCGGCCTGCGTGTCGAGGCCCACGATGTCGACGATGCGCACGTCCTGGACGGCCTCGGGCACCAGGTTGCCGGCCGTGCGGATGATGTCGGGGATCTCGAACGCCTCCCGCCGCGGCAGCACGCGCACGTCGATGCGGCGGTCGGCGGCGATCTCGGCGTTGCACGCGTCCTCGACGGCCTCCTTGAAGCCGGGTGGCACCTCGGGCAGGTCGAAGTCCATGCGGGCGCTCAGCTCGTCCATGTTGCCGCCGGTGACCAGGCAGCCGTAGTCCCTGAACACCACGCCGCACAACACGTGCAGGCCCGAGTGCGTCCGCATGAGCGCCGAACGCCGGGCGTCGGCCACCGCTGCCTCGACCACCGTGCCGGCGGGCGGGATCGGGTCGCCTTCGGCGGGGATCAGGTAGAGATCGTCGCCTTTGCGCACCCCGACGATGCGCGTCTCCACGCCCTGCCAGACCAGAACTCCGTGATCGGCAGGCTGGCCGCCCCCGCCTGGATAGAATGCCGACCTGCTCAGCACGATCCCCTCAGGCGTCGCGTCCAGCACGACGGCTTCGAAATCTCGCAGGCTCTGGTCCGACAGTTCGAGCCGCTGCGTGCGTCCGTGGAGGTCGGCGGTCATATCGGCAGCCTAGTGCCCCGGGGTGATTATGCGTGGCCTGATGCTTCGAGGAAGAATCGCCCCGGTCGTCGCACTAATGGGGATATTTGCTGGAATTTCAGCATGTACGAGTGCGGTGGCCCGGACGCCGCCGCAGCGGGCGCCCGAGGCCGTCCCTCCCGCCCGTCCGGCGGTGCCCGTGATGATGTTCGTGGGCGACAGCTTCACGGTCGGATCCGGCCCGGTGCCGCCCTGGCGGACCTACGCCTCGGAGTCGGCGCGGCTGCTCGGCTGGCAGCCGGTCATCGCCGGCGCCGGCGGCACCGGCTATCTCAACGAGGGCAAGGTGGGCCGCACGTTCCGGCGGTCGTTCGAGGAGGAGCTGGCTTGGCGGCCGGCCCCCGACGTGCTGGTCATCTCCGGCGGCCACAACGACCAGCGCTGGAGCACCGGGCAGGTGCGCGAGGCCGCCGCCGCCCTGCTGGCCGAGGTGCGCCGCCGCTGGCCGGTCACCAAGGTCGTGATGGTCGGCCCGATCTGGCTGGAGGACACCCCGGCCAAGGCCTACCGGGTGCGCGACGCCCTGGCGGAGGTGGCCGACGCCGCGGGCGTGCCGTTCCTCGACCCGATGCGCCGGAAATGGGTGACCGGCAGGCCGTCGGAGACGGTGCTGCCCGACGGCGTGCATCCCACGTTCGCCGGGCACGAGCGCATCGCCGCGTGGCTGGCGGCGGAGCTGGCCTGATCCGGGCGGGGGCCGGCCTACCAGGGGCCGTAGGGGCCGCTGTTGCCGCGGCCCATGCCCTTGACCGCGGGCTTGACGTCGACGATGTAGATCGTGGCGGCGATGACGGCCAGGATGGAGAACAGGCCGAGCCCGCTGAGGCCGATGAACCGGAAGCCGCCGACCAGCATGAAGTCGTTGAAGTAGCCCAGCGCGCCGCCGCCGGACAGCAGGGTCGCCAGCGCGAGGATGAGCACCCAGATCTTCTTCTGCAGCTTGCCCGCCGAGACGAACGCGTTGGTCGGCACGCGCGCCGCGTGCACCAGCGCGTAGACCGACATGCCGAAGATGACGGCGGCGAGCACCAGGAAAAGGAAGTTGAAAACGCCGTTGATCATATTCATGTTGCTGGCTCCACCCAACGCCGCGATGAAATCGGCCCCAGCCTAATAGGCGTCCCCGACAAGCGGGCACCGGAACAGGAACGGGCCCGCCTCCGGAGAGGCGGGCCCGCTCGCTGACTCAGGCCTTGGCCCGAGGGGTACGCGTGGTCTTCTTGACGGGCTCGGCGACGGGCGGCTCGGCGGCCTCCGACACCTCCTCCAGCTCAAGGGCGGCCTCGCCGGTCGTCTTGCTGACGACCTTGCGGCCACGGGTGGCGAAGTCCTCGTAGACCTCGGTGGCCTTGCTGCTCAGCTGGTCGGCGTACTCGCGGGCCTTGTCCGGGAACTCGCGGACGAAGCCCTCGGCCTTGTCGGCGTACGCGCGGGTCTTCTCCGGCAGGTCCCTGGCCAGCTCCGAGCGGCGGGACTGGAGCTGACGCAGCTGCTCGGGCAGCTCGCGCAGCTTCTCGACGGCGAAGTCGCCGGCGCCGGCGAAGGCGTAGAACGGCTTGGAGTCGGTGAGCTTCTTGACCTCGGTGGCGAGCGTCATGGGTTAACCTTCCTTGGTTTCCTGGGTGACGGTCCCGTTGCCGGGGGAGGCCGCGTAGGGCTCAAGCGCGGCGAGATACTCCTCGGGCAGCGGCGGCTCGTCGTCCGCGGTGGAGTCGTGCTGAGGGCGGGCGTTCTGGGAGGTCTGTTCGCCCTCGGTGCGGTTCTCCTTGCGGAACGATTCATAGATGTCGATCAGCACCTGGCGCTGCCGCTCGGTCAGCAGCGTGTCGGCGTTGACCGCGGTGATCACGTCGCTCGGCGGCTCCCGGTCCTCGATGAGGCCGGCCTGCACGTAGAGCGCCTGCGAGGAGATGCGCAGACCCTTGGCGATCTGGTTCAGAATCTCCGCGCTCGGCTTGCGCAGCCCGCGCTCGATCTGGCTCAGGTAGGGGTTGGAGACCCCTGCCGCCTGCGCGAGCTGGCGCAGCGAGATCTTCGCCTGTTGCCGTTGCTCGCGGATGTATTCGCCGATCGAGCCGACCTTCGGTAGTGCCATACCCACAGTCTGCCGTCCCGTGCTTGCAATTGCAAACGGAACGGCTAACACCTGCAAGCAGTCAGAGCTGGTAGACCCACAGGAACGGGGTGGTGGTGAGCAAGCTCACAGAGAGGGCGAGGTAGCCGTACCGGACAAATGCTGACAATTCCGGCCCTGGCTTGATCAGGCGGTCCACCCTGGCCATGACGTTGTGCGCGTGCACGCCGAGCATGCCCTGCGGGGTCGGCATGGCGCCGGCCGTACCGAACCTGAGCAGCGCCGTCGCCAGCCTGCGCGGCGAGCAGTAGCGGCGGGCACGGTCGTCGGCGGCCATCTCGATCAGCAGCTCCACCTGCGCCTGCGCGTCGGCCACCACCTTCGACCAGGGCAGCGCCCGGCGCAGCGCGGCGAACGGCAGCAGCACCAGGTCGTGCCGCTCGCGCACGTGGGCGGCCTCGTGCGCCAGCACGGCCGCCATCTCGTCCGGCGACAGCAGTTCGAGCGCGCCCGCGCTGACCACGACCTGCGAGCGCAACCCCGGCACGCAGTACGCCGCCGCGCTGGGATGGTCGAGCACCCGCACCCCCGGCACGCCCGGATCGTCGCGGGAGATCAGCGCGAGCAGCACACGATGCCGCCGCCGCGCGCGCAACGCCTGCACGCCGGCCGTCAGCAGCACCACGACCAGCACCGCCAGCGACGTGAGGCCGGCGATCATGGCCAGGACGTGCCACGGGTCCCAGGCCTCGGCCGGCGTCCTGCCGCGGGCGAAGGCGATCAGCCCCGGCAGCACGCCCACGTTGTAGGGCAGGACCGCGTAGGCCAGCATGGCGCCGGTAGTGGCCAGACCCCAGGCCACGCCCAGGGACTGCCAGACGATGATGGCGAGCCTCGGGGCACGGGAGGTCCACCGGGCCGTCGTGAAACGCCAGGAGCCGAGCGCGCACGCCGTGGCGAGCGCCGCTAGCACCGCTGCCGTGATCACTCTTCCTCCAGCTCCGTGAGGGCTCTCCGCAGGATCTCCGCCTCCGGGCCCGACACGGCCTGGGCGAAGCGGGTCAGGGCGGCCGATCGGTCGCCCGTCAGGTCCAACGCCTCAAGCATAAGCTCGGCGATGTAGGCGTCACGGCTCGCGGCCGGTTCGTAACGCCACGCGCGGCCGTCCCTGGTGCGCTCCAGGAAGCCCTTGCGCGTGAGGCGGTCGAGTACGGTCATCACCGTCGTGGGGGCGAGGTCGCGATCGGCTATGAGCCTGCCGACCTCGCGGGCGGTCAGCGGGTTGTGCTCCGCCCAGAGGATGTCCATGATGCTGCGCTCAAGCTCGCCAAGACCCTTCACGCCCTTCAGGGTAGCTCTACAAGGCGTCGAGCTGGCATCCGGGAGCGGCAAGTGGCGGCGCGGAATCCCGCCTGGCAGGCTCGGTGAGATGAATGTCACGTTGGTGCAGGGCGACATCACCGAGCAGCAGGCCGACGCGATCGTGAACGCGGCCAACTCCTCGCTGCTCGGCGGCGGGGGCGTCGACGGCGCCATCCACCGCCGCGGCGGGCCGGAGATCCTGGAGGAGTGCAGGCGGCTGCGCGCCGGACATTACGGCAAGGGCCTGCCGACCGGCCGGGCCGTCGCCACCACCGCCGGGCTGCTGCCGGCCCGCTGGGTGATCCACACGGTCGGGCCGGTCTACTCCAGGTCGCAGGACCGCTCCGAGCTGCTGGCCTCCTGCCACCTGGAGTCGCTGCGGGTGGCGGACGAGCTGGGCGCGCGGACGGTGGCCTTCCCCGCGATCTCCACGGGCGTCTACGGCTGGCCGCTCGACGACGCCGCCCGCATCGCCGTCGCCGCCGTGCGCGCGGCCGGGACGTCGGTGGAAGAGGTCAGGTTCGTGCTGTTCGACACCGCCGCCTACGAGGTGTTCCTCGCGCAGCTGTCCCGATAGCCCGGATCCCGTCAGCTCTCCCGACGGCCCGGAGCCCGTCAGCGCGGGTCCACCGCCGACCAGGGCAGCGTCAGCTCGCCGAGCCGCCAGCGGGCCGGGCCGCCGAGCGGCGGGCGCACCGCCACAGGCCACTGCCCGGCCAGCAGCCGCACGGACGCCAGCCAGCGCTGCCGCAGCCCGTGCACGCCGTAAGGGGCGCTGACCGCCCACGCGTGGTCGAAGTCACGCAGGAACGCATGGATGCGCTCACCCGGCACGTTCCGGTGGATGAGGGTCTTCGGCAGCCGGTCGGCCAGGTCGGAAGGCCGCTCGAAGGCGTCGAACCGGGCGGAGAACGTCAGCGTGCGCGGGCCGTCGGGGGACAGGCCCACCCAGACCGCCCGCCGTCCGGTCTCGGAGCAGGTGCCCTCGACCAGCACGCCGCCGGGGGCCAGCTTGCCGCACAGCACGTCCCAGTAGTGCCACGCCTCGGCCTCGCCGTACTGGCGCAGCACGTTGAAGGCGCGGACCAGCGTCGGCGGGCGCGGGACGGGCAGCTCGAAGCCGCCGAGCACGAAGCTCAGCCCCTCCCGCTCGTACGGCTTGGCCAGGGCGACCCTGGCCGGGTCGATCTCGATGCCGACCACCTCGACGTCGGGCGCGACCGCGCGCAGCCGGGTGAACAGCTCAAGCGTGGTCGTGTGCGAGGCGCCGTAGCCGAGGTCGACGACGAGCGGGCGGACGGCGGCGCGCAGGGCCGGGCCGTGCACGGCGGCAGTCCAGCGGTCGACCCGGCGCAGCCGGTTGTGCCACGTCGTGCCGCGGGTGATCGCGCCGACCGGTCTGGCCATCCGGCTCAGCCGCCGCTGACGCGGTGCACCTTGTGCTGGGCGGCCTGGGCGCGCGGCCTGATCACCAGGCGGTCGATGTTGACGTGCGACGGGCGCGTCACGCACCAGGCGATGGCGTCGGCCACGTCGTCGGCGGACAGCGGGTCGGGGACGCCCTCGTACACGCGGGCGGCGGCCGTCTCGTCGCCGCGGAAGCGGGTGACCGCGAAGCCCTCGCTCTTGACCATGCCCGGCGCGATCTCGACCACCCGGACCGGCTGCCCGACCAGCTCCAGACGGAGGGTCTCGGCCATCGCGGACTGGGCGTGCTTGGCCGCGCAGTAGCCGCCGCCGCCCTCGTAGGAGACCAGGGCGGCGGTCGAGGTCAGCATCACCAGCACGCCGTCGCCCGACTCCACGAGTTTGGGGATCAGCGCCTGGGTCATGCGTAGGGAGCCGAGTACGTTCGTGTCGTACATCTGCTGCCAGTCGTCCAGAAGGGCGTCCGTGACCGATTCCATGCCGAGCGCGCCACCGGCGTTGTTGACCAGCACGTCGCAGCGGTCGAGCGAGCCCGCCAGCGCGTCAACCGACTCCTGAGAGGTCACGTCGAGCGTCACCGGCCTGATCGAGGGCACCTCCGCGGCCAGCTTGTCCAGCCGGTCGCGGCGCCGTGCGCCCGCCACCACCACGTAGCCTTCAGCGGCGAGCCGCCGCGCGGTCGCCTCGCCGATCCCGCCGCTCGCGCCGGTCACCACTGCCGTTCTCTGCATGCCCCTCATCCTGCCAGGGCGGACGCGGTGCGAGCCGCGGCGGGGAATGTCGAAAAAATTCGGATGGTTGTATTCCGCTTGGAGGTGATGTCGAGTGAGGCGACGACGGGTCAGCCGGGTCGCGACCATCAGCATGCACACATCGCCATTGGACCAGCCCGGCACGGGCGACGCCGGTGGCATGAACGTGTACATCGTCGAGTCGGCCAGGAGGCTGGCGCAACTCGGCGTGGAGGTGGAGATCTTCACCAGGGCCACCGCCCGCGACCAGCCGCCCGTGGCCGAACTCGCCCCAGGCGTCCTGGTACGTCACCTGACGGCCGGGCCGTACGAGGAGATGGACCGCGCGGACCTTCCCGGGCAGCTGTGCGCGTTCCTGTCGGAGGTGCTGCGCACCGAGGCCATGTACGACCCCGGCCACTACGACGTCATCCACTCCCACTACTGGCTGTCCGGGCAGGTCGGCTGGCTGGCCAAGGAGCGCTGGGGCGTGCCGCTCGTGCACACCATGCACACCATGGCCAAGGTCAAGAACCTGCTGCTCGCCCAGGACGACAAGCCGGAGCCGCAGGCCCGCGTGGTGGGCGAGGAACAGGTCGTGGAGATCGCCGACCGCCTCGTGGCCAACACCGCCGACGAGGCCCGCGAACTCATCGACCTGTACGGCGCCGCCCGGCAGCGCGTGGCCGTCGTGAACCCCGGCGTCAACCTCACCGTCTTCCAGCCCGCCTCGCAGGGCGCCGCCCGGCAGCGGCTCGGCCTGCCGCAGGACGCGCGCGTGCTGCTGTTCGTGGGCCGCATCCAGCCGCTCAAGGCCCCCGACGTGCTGCTGCGCGCGGCCTCGCGCATGCTCATCGACGACCCCTCGCTGCGCGGCCGGCTGGTCGTCGCCTGCGTCGGCGGGCCGTCGGGCAACGGGCTGGCCCGGCCGTCCATCCTCACCGAACTGGCCGGTGAGCTGGGCATCTCCGACGTCGTCCGGCTCGTGCCGCCGGCCCCGCAGGAGGAACTGGCCGACTGGTACCGGGCGGCGGACGTGACCGTCGTGCCGTCCTACAGCGAGTCGTTCGGGCTCGTGGCCCTGGAGTCGCAGGCCTGCGGGACGCCGGTCGCCGCCGCGGCCGTGGGCGGGCTGCGCACCGCCGTCCACGACGGGGTCTCCGGCGTGCTGGTGGACGGGCACGACCCCGACGAATGGGCCCGCGTCCTGCACCGCCTGGTCACCCTGCCCGAATGGCGTGAGCAGTTGTCGCGGGGGGCCCGTACGCACGCGGCCGCCTTCGGTTGGCAGGCGACGGCGGGCCGGCTCATGGAGGTGTACGCGGGCGCGGTCGCGAATCTGCACAAGGTGCCCGTGGCGCTCAACTTCTAGCGGCCGGCCGGCCGCACGTCGCGCGCTCCTAAGCTGTAACCCATGCGCGATGTCGTCGAAGCCGCGCTCAAGGCCGCGGACGTCTCCTACGACGAGCCGCGGCCCGGGGCGTTCCTGGTCAAGCTGCCCGGACAGCACAAGCTCGCCACCATGACCTGGCTGATCGTCGGCGAGCGGGTGCTGCACGTCGAGGCGTTCTTCTGCCGCCAGCCGGACGAGAACCACGAGGAGTTCTACCGCTGGCTCCTCGGCAAGAACGGCGCCATGTACGGCGTGCACTTCTCCCTCGACCCCGTCGGCGACGTCTACCTCGTCGGCCGGGTGCCGCTGGACGCCGTCACCGAGGAGGAGGTCGACCGGTTGCTCGGCTGCGTGCTGACGTACGCCGACGACTGGTTCGACCGGGCGCTGGAGCTGGGCTTCGCCTCCTCCATCAGGCGGGAGTGGGAGTGGCGTGCCAAACGCGGCGAATCCCTGGCCAACCTGCAGGCTTTCGCCCGATTCGCCGACCCCGGGCAGTGACCTGCCGGCGCTCCGGGCGGCGGCCATAGGATTGGCCGCATGGCGACTTTGGTGCTGCTACGGCACGGTGAGAGCGACTGGAACGCGAAGGGCCTGTTCACCGGTTGGGTGGACGTCAGCCTGTCGGCCAAGGGCGAGGACGAGGCCCGGCGCGGCGGCCGGCTCCTGCAGGAGGCCGGTCTGCGGCCCGACGTCCTGCACACCAGCCTCCTGACCCGGGCCATCCAGACGGCCCAGCTCGCCCTGGGCGAGGCCGACCTGCTCTGGCTCCCGGTCAAGCGCAGCTGGCGGCTGAACGAACGCCACTACGGGGCCCTGCAGGGCAAGAACAAGGCCCAGACGCGTGAGGAGTTCGGCGACGAGCAGTTCATGCTCTGGCGCCGCTCGTACGACGTGCCGCCGCCGCCCATCGCCGACGACGACGAGTACTCCCAGGCCGGCGACCCCCGGTACGCCCTCCTGCCGCCGGAGCTCATGCCGCGCACGGAGTGCCTGAAGGACGTCGTCGACCGCATGCTCCCGTACTGGTACGACGAGATCGTCCCCGACCTGGCCGCGGGGCGCACGGTCCTGGTGACCGCGCACGGCAACTCGCTGCGGGCCCTGGTCAAGCACCTCGACGGCATCGGCGACGACGACATCGCCGGGCTCAACATCCCCACGGGGATCCCGCTGGCGTACGAGCTGGACGCCGACTTCAAGCCGCAGGTGCGCGGCGGGCGCTACCTCGACCCGGAGGCCGCCAAGGCCGCCATCGAGGCAGTGGCCAACCAGGGCCGCTGACCCCGCAGCCCTTCGGGCGCACGAGGGGACTCTCCCGTCCCCTCGTGCTCTCCCGGCCTGGGCCTGCGTGCGCCCTCGTGACGTGTCGGGACGACGGTGCCTGCGCCGGAGCGTGGATGATCGATTTGAAGACGGGAGATTGCGAGCATCCGGTCGCGGATTTCCCTAGGCTGAGCCTGAAGGGAGAGGACTCTGATGGAACCGCGCGACCACGTTCCACGTAGTGGGCTGATCAGCGACTTCCGCTATGTCACCCCCCTGTACAGCAAGAGCCAGGCGGCAGACCTGATCGGCGTTCCGCGTGAATCCTTCCGCAACTGGTCCGTCGGCTACGCGTACAAGCGGATGGACGGCGTCACGGTGGCGGTCGAGCCCCTGGTGACGACCGCCGGCGCACAGGGGCCGACCGTGCCGTTCGTCGGTCTGGCCGAGGCGTACATGCTGGCCGCCTTCCGCAGGGCAGACGTTCCGATGCGGCGCATCAGGCCGGCCATCCGCTGGCTTGAGGAGAACATCGGGCTGGAGCAGGCGCTGGCCAGCGAGCGGCTGATGACCGACGGCGCTGAGGTGCTGTGGGACTTCAGGGAGCACACCGACGATCCCGTGGAGCGCGAGGCGGTCGACGGGCTGGTCGTGGTACGCAGCGGTCAGCAGGTGTTCCGGCCGATCGTCCGTGACTACCTGCGACGCGTCACTTACGTGGACGGTTGGATGAAGGTGATCCAGCTTCCGGGCTACGACCGCGTGGCGGTCACGGTCGACTCATGGATCAACGGCGGTCAGCCGACCGTCGCCCGACGAGGCGTCCGTGTCGCCGACGTGCTCAACCGCCTGCGGGCCGGTGAGGACAGCCAAGAAGTGGCCGAGGACTACGACCTCCAAGTGGACGAGGTCGAAGGTCTTCTGCCGCAGGCGGCGTGAGAGGAAGGCATGGCGGACGATGCGCGCGCCTCCGGGTTCACCTTCTTCCTGGACCGCGGATTAGGCTCCCGCATCGTCCCCCAAGCCCTGCGCGAGGCCGGCTGGGTCCTGGAAACGATGGACGAGCGCTACGGGGCGGACGCCTCCCAGCGCATCGCTGACGTTCAGTGGATAGAAGAAGCCACGATTCGCGGCGACATCCTGTTGTGCAAGGACCTTGCCATCACCCGGAACCTGGTGGAAGCGCGCGTCAGCTACACGAGCGGCGCGCGCATATTCGCGCTGGCGAACGCCAGGATGGTCGGGAAGGAGATGGCAGCGGCCTTCCTCGGCAACGAGGCTCAGATCGTCCATGTCGTGAGGCGGGTGATCGAGCCGTTCGTTTTCGCGGTCGGTCACGAGGGGCTGCGGCGAGCCCGATTGCGCTATCCCGTCGATGGGGCGTGACCACGAAGACTGTTAGGTGCCGGTCTCGATGCTGTGTCGAGATGCAGCCGTGCAGCGGCCGACGCCGCCCTTCTTGAGGGCGGATCGGCGCTGTCATGCCAGCGTCACCTGCCTGGACGTCCGCGATGGGCGAGGGCTTGGGGCTGGGGGGCAGGGGTGGGGAAGGTATGTCACTGATGCCGGACACTGCAATGTGTGGGCCGTCTTGGGGCGAGGTGCCTATGCTTTCGGGGATGTGAGCACCTCTGCCAGAGCTGAGCGCTCCTGCCCTCTTCCGTCCGCCGGGCAAGCCCGCGTTCCGGGCGGGACGGCCTGACGTGCCGACGTGGGAGCCCCATGTGTCGCGCGGGCTCGTACGCGTGGTCGAAGCGTCCTGTTGCGAGGAGTACGTCCTGTGCTTCGAGGCGGCGCAGTTCTTCGTGCGGCGGGTCACCGAGCGCGGGGAGCACGAGGAGACCGCCAGAGGCCCGTACGCCCGTGCCGCCGCGGTCTGGGCCGAGCTGGCGCGACGGCATGTGTGCAGCAGCCGGCAGGCGGCCTCCTGACGTCGACCGAGGGGCGGGCACGGGCCCGTCAGTCGGACGTCGGGCGCAGGACGAGGGTGACGAACCCGAAGACGTCCCGGTAGACGCGCAGCCACTCGGCGCGGTGGGTGTCGGCCGTCGTGATGGCCTCGCACCTGTCCGGATGGTCGGGGTTGTCCAGAGCCCAGGACGCCAGCGAGCCCGTCCAGGCCCATTCGTAGTCGTCGAGCTCCTGGCGGGTGCTGATGTGGCCGTGCACCGGCGTCCAGCCGTCGGCGGTGACCCGGTCCATCAGGGCCGGCAGGCCGGTGAGCTCGCCCAGCATCTCCACCGCCTCCGCGGACGGCTCCCCGGCCCAGAAACCGTCGCCGACCAGGACGCGCCCGCCGGGGGCCAGGTGCTCGCGCGCCGCCGCGAGCGTGGGCAGCAGGCCGCCGAACGCGTGCGTCGCCCCGACGCTGATAACCAGGTCGAACGCGTGCGGCGAGGTGAACTCGGCGGCGTCCGCACGGTGGAGGACGAGCCGGTCGTGGACGCCGAGCGCCTCCGCGCTCGCGCGGGCGTGCGCCAGCGAGCCCTCGGCGATGTCCACGCCCTCCGCCTGCAGCTTGGGATGCGTGCCCAGCGCGCGCAGCAGCCACTCCCCGCCGCCGCAGCCGAGGTCGAGCACCCGCGAGCCGCCCTGGGGGAGGGCGCGGTCGAGCAGGCGGCGCACCGAGTCGTCGTCGAGCGGAGCCGCGATCGGATGGTCCGCGTGGGCGAGTCGAGAGATCTGTTCACGATTCACCGGCGGAGCCTGCCACATGCGGAGACGTCACCGCATCCGCTTTTGGCCAGGAGACCGGGCGCTTGGCGGGCGTCTGTCGCTGCTTGCCGCTGTTCGTCCCGCCGGATTGCCCCCACGCCCGGCCGGGGACATGCGAAGCGGGCGGCCCCCCGACAGGTGCCGCCCGCTGCGTCCGGGTGAAGAGCTCGCCTCCGGGAGGCAGTCAGCTGGGACGGGAGCCGGTGACCAGGTAGACGACGTCCCGCGCCACCCGCACCGCGTGGTCGGCGTACCGCTCGTAGTACCGGCCGATCAGCGTGATGTCGATCGCCGGCTCCACGCCGTGCTGCCAGTCCTTGGCCAGGATGTTGCGGAACAGCCGGCGGTGCAGCCGGTCCATCGCGTCGTCGTCCTCCTCCAGCTCAAGGGCCGACTCCACGTCCCTGGAGGCCACGCAGCTCCCGGCCTTGGTGACCAGGTTCTCGGCGATCTGCCCCATTTCCACGATGGTCGAGCGAGTCTCGGGCGGAATCGCCGAGTCGGGATGCCGCAGCCGGGCCACCTTGGCCACATGGACGGCGAGGTCGCCCATGCGTTCGAGGTCGGTGCCCATGCGCAGCGCCGTGATGACCATTCGCAGGTCCACCGCCACCGGCTGCTGCCTGGCCATCAACTCGAAGATCGACGTCTCGATGTCGGCGAAGAGGGCGTTCACCTCCTGGTCACGGGAGATGACGCTCTCGGCGAGCTGGAGGTCGGCGTCGAGGAGGGCCGTGGTGGCACGGGAGATGGCCGAGCGGACCAGCCTCGTCATCTCGACCAGCTTGCCCGTCAGGAGATCAAGTTCTTCATGGTACGCGTCGCGCATGTCGTCACCGTACGTGCCACTCGATGAACGAACCTCTACTGCGAGATGAACTTTCCAGGAAAGGGCCGTTCATCCGCAGGTGAGAGGTCTGTCCCTTGGACTTCGCCACCTACCATCGGAGGCATGAGTGAGATGGCCATGAGCTTCGCGGCCCTGGCCGGGTTCGTCGTGGGAGCCCTGGCGGTCCTGTTCTACCGGAACCAGATCGAGGCTCCGAAGAGGACCGAATCAGCCGAAGGCGTCGAGACCGGGGCGGCGCTGCCGCAGGGCGTGGCCTCCGTGCTCGCCGTGCTCCCCTCGTCCGCCGTCGTGCTCGACGCGCACGACCGCGTGCTGCGCGCCAGCTCGGCCGCGCGCGCGTTCGGGCTGGTCAAGGGCGACAGGCTGATGGCCGCGGAGCTGCTCGCACTGGCAAGACAGGTACGCCGCGACGGCGAGATCCGCGAGAGCGAGATCGACGTCGCCGGCCACAAGTTCGGCCAGGAGACGACGAACTTCGCCGTCCGCGTCGCCCCCCTCGGCTCCTACGGCCAGGTGCTGGTGCTGGCCGAGGACCAGACCGAGCGGCGCAGGGTCGAGGCGGTGCGCCGCGACTTCGTCGCCAACGTCAGCCACGAGCTGAAGACCCCCGTGGGCGCGCTGAGCCTGCTGGCCGAGACCATCCAGGACGCCGCCGACGACCCCGAGGCGGTCACCCGCTTCGCCGGGCGCATGCAGCACGAGGCCGCCCGGCTCACCTACCTGGTCCAGGACCTGATCACGCTGAGCAGGATCCAGGGCGCCGAGCCCATCCCCACCCCGGGCCAGGTCGCCATCGACGAGGCTGTCCACGACGCCATCGACCACTGCAACACCAAGGCGGTGGCCAAGGACATCACGCTGGTCACCGGCGGCACCGAGGGCCTGCGCATCTGGGGCGACGACGAACTGCTCGTCACCGCCCTGCGCAACCTCATCGACAACGCCGTCGCCTACAGCCCCGAGCACACGCGGGTCGTGGTCAGCGTCCGCCCGGCCGGCGACTCCGTCGAGATCAGCGTCAGCGACCAGGGCATCGGCATCCCCGAGGAGTCTCTGGAGCGCATCTTCGAGCGCTTCTTCCGCGTCGACGCGGCCAGGTCACGGGCGACCGGCGGCACCGGGCTCGGCCTGGCCATCGTCAAGCACGTCGCCGCGGCCCACGCGGGCGAGGTGTCCGTCTGGAGCAAGGAAGGCTCCGGCTCCACCTTCACCCTCCGTCTGCCCGCCTTCGGCGGCACGGCGGTGGCAGTACCACCCTCGATTCCCCTGGAGACCGCAAAATGACCAGAGTTCTAGTGGTTGAGGATGAGGAGTCCTTCTCCGACGCCTTGTCCTACATGCTGCGCAAGGAGGGCTTCGAGGTGTCGGTCGCGGCGACCGGGCCCGAGGCGCTCGACACGTTCGACCGCAACGGCGCGGACCTCGTGCTGCTCGACCTGATGCTGCCCGGCCTGCCGGGCACCGAGGTGTGCCGTTCGCTGCGGCAGCGCTCGAAGGTGCCGGTCATCATGCTGACCGCCAAGGACAGCGAGATCGACAAGGTCGTGGGCCTCGAACTGGGCGCCGACGACTACGTGACCAAGCCGTTCTCCTCGCGGGAGCTGGTGGCCCGCATCCGCGCGGTGCTGCGCCGTCAGGGCGACGTGGTGGAGGAGCTGGAGACGGCCGTCCTGGCCGTCGGCCCGGTGCGCATGGACGTCGACCGGCACGTCGTCGCGGTGCGCGGCGCGCAGGTGCAGCTGCCGCTGAAGGAGTTCGAGCTGCTGGAGGTGCTGCTGCGCAACGCCGGCCGGGTGCTCACCCGCGGCCAGCTCATCGACCGCGTCTGGGGCGCCGACTACGTGGGCGACACCAAGACGCTCGACGTCCACGTCAAGCGCCTGCGGGCCAAGATCGAGGCGGACCCGTCGAACCCGCGCTGCATCCTCACCGTGCGCGGCCTGGGCTACAAGTTCGACGCCGCCGAGGAGTGAACGACCCTTGTTCTGGTACGTGGGTTCGTACCAGAACAAGGGTTCTCTCATGCCGTCAGTGGGCCTCTTCGGTGGCCGTCGGGGTGGGCGACGCCGAGGGCGTCGCGACCGGGGTGGCGTTGGGGGCGGCGGGGTAGTCCTTGAACTCACGGCTGCGCGTGACCACAGGGACGGTCAGGGTCACTGTCCCGGCGTTGGCGAACTGGAGGTCCAGACGCACGCTCTCGCCGCCTCTGAGGCTCGTGGAGATGCTCTCCAGCATCAGCTGGGGCTGCGGCTTGCCGGTGTTGACGAGCTGGTTGGGGGGAAGCTGGATCGGCGTGGCGACCTTCACGGACCCGACCGAGCCCGCGGAGACGGCCTGGAGCGTGTCGGCGGCGCCCCCGGTGTTGAGGATGTTCAGGTAGATCGGGGCTGAACCGCGCCACGGGAGCTGGGCGCCGGAGTCAGGGCCGAGGATGAACGCCTGCGGGATGTGAATGCCGCGCGTGCCATAAGCACCCTGGTCGATGAGTGCGACCGCCTCGTTCGGGGCGTACGGCTTGTTGGTGTTGGCGTCGAATCCTGCCCCGCAGCCCGCGAGCACGGGGGCTGCCAAGAACGCGGCGGCTACGACAATCCAGCGACGGCTGGTCACGTGCGGGTTCTCCTTGCTCTTGCGCGGTATGGCGCATGGGGTGTTGGGCAGCGCCTACCATATCCACCTGAATCCATGGTCATATCCGCACCCCTGCAGGTCATTCGCTATGTCCGGAAATGCGATTCATACGGTCGAGGACTTGTCAAGCCCCAATATGCGGCTTTGACCTGCAGTTATGAGGATTTCACTGTTCCGGGAGCCTGTGGATGCGTGGTACCCTGGAGTACAGCGGAAGGGGTACTTGTCACATGACTTTCCAGGTCGGCGACACTGTCGTCTACCCCCACCATGGGGCTGCTCGGATCGAAGCAATCACGAAGCGATCCATCAAGGGTGAGGAAAAGACCTACCTGGTGCTCAAGGTCGACAAGGGCGACCTTACCGTCCAGGTGCCAGCAGAAAACGCGGAACTCGTCGGTGTGCGCGACGTCGTCGGCCAGGAAGGCCTTGAGCGGGTTTTCGATGTTCTTCGGATGCCGCACACGGAAGAGCCGACCAACTGGTCACGCCGTTACAAGGCCAATCTGGAGAAGCTCGCCTCCGGCGATGTGAACAAGGTTGCGGAGGTGGTTCGCGACCTGTGGCGTCGCGACCGCGAGCGCGGCCTGTCAGCGGGCGAGAAGCGCATGCTCGCGAAGGCTCGTCAGATCCTCGTCAGCGAGCTCGCGCTCGCCGAGAAGACCAATGAGGACAAGGCTGAGGCCCTGCTCGACGAGGTTCTCAACTCCTGAACACGAATCTTCCACGGGTGGGCGTCGGAGTCGACGTCCACCCGTTCGCTTCGGCGGACTCGGGGCGTGAGCTCAGCCTCGCCGGCCTGCACTGGCCGGCCGAGCTGGGGCTCGACGGCCACTCCGACGGCGACGTCGCCGCGCATGCCGCGTGCGACGCGCTGCTGTCCGCGGCCGGCCTGGGCGACCTGGGCGGGCTGTTCGGCACGTCCGATCCCCGCTGGGCCGGGGCTTCCGGGGTCACCCTGCTGGAGGAGACCGCCCGCCAGGTGCGCGCGGCGGGCTTCGAGATCGGCAACGTGGCCGTCCAGGTGATCGGCAACCGTCCCAAGATGGCTCCTCGGCGTACCGAGGCCGAGCTGGCGCTCAGCGGCGCCGTGGGGGCGCCGGTGAGCGTCTCGGCCACCACCACCGACGGGCTCGGGCTCACCGGGCGCGGCGAGGGGATCGCCGCCATCGCCACGGCCATCGTGGTCAACCTTTCCTAGGCATTCAGCGTCTTATGTGTGGGATGCGTGAGGGTGTCCCGGCGGGTCGTCGCCGAACCCGCCAACTGTGGGGGCGGCGGTTCGTCACTGGCGCGGTACGGACCGCCGCCTTCCTCAGGGGGTAGTTTCCCCAGGTGTCGGGTATGTCCCCATCTAAGACATGTGAACGTCTCGGGGGGAGCTACACATGATCGGCGCGATCGTTTCCGCAGTAGTCATCGGCGCCATCGTCGGTGCGCTGGCCCGGCTCATAGTGCCTGGCAGGCAGAACATGTCCATCGGCCTGACGCTCATCGTGGGCATCGTGGCCGCCCTGATCGGCACCCTGATCGCACAGGCGTTCGGCTGGGCCGACACCAAGGGCATCGACTGGCTCGAACACATACTCCAGCTCGTCCTGGCTGTGGTCGGCGTGCTCCTTGTGACGCGGATGGGCTGGGGAGGACGCGGCGGCCGCACCGGCCGAACCACGACCTGACCTGCTCGTTCGTAAAGCGGGCGCATAATCGCCGGCGATCGGGTAGCGAAGCTCCCCGTGAGAGTGAACGGCTCACTCTCACGGGGAGGTTTCGTGTCATGACCATTCAGTCCATCCTTGGCGCCATCGTGATTGGCGCCGTCATTGGCGCAATCGGTCGCCTGCTGCTGCCCGGCAGGCAGGCCATCGGGTGGATCCTCACCATCGTCGTCGGCATCGTCGCCGCCCTGCTCGGCACCCTCATCGCCCAGGTGCTCGGCGTCGAGACGACCCCCGGCATCGACTGGATCGAGCTCGTGATGCAGGTCGTCCTGGCGGTCGTCGGTGTCGGCCTGGTCGCCGGCCTACGCCGCGGCTCCAGGGTCTAGCGGCGCCAGGGGTGTAGACGAGATAGACGCACACGAAACGGCCCGTCCGGGATCATCCCGGACGGGCCTCTCGTTTCTTCGGGGCTTGGCCGCTATTCCTCGGGGTCCGGCGGGCGCGGAGTGCTGCGCAGACGGCCGGACGGGGCCTGGGTGTCCTCGTGGATCACCGGGTGGGGTGCGGTGTCCTCAGAGTCGCTCTGGGGCGTCCGGGGCTCGTCGGCGGCGGGGCGGGGCCTGCGGTCGTCCTCGACGACGGGGACGGGCTGGGTGTCGACGTCGCGCGTGTCGGTGGCCCGGGTGTCGGTGCGGGGGTGGACCAGGACGTCGGTCGGCTTCACCCGGTCGCCCCACCGGACCGGGCGCCTCAACGGCTCCGGCTCGGGGTCGGGCTCGGGGTCGGGCTCGGGGTCGGGCTCGGGATCCGGTTCCGGCTCGGGTTCTGGTTCAGGGTCAGGGGCTCGTACGGGCTCAGGTTCCGGCTCTTGTACGGCCTGCCACTCGGACACCTGGGCCGGGACCGGCGGCGTCTCCGGCGCGGCCGTGGGCCCCACCAGCGGCGTGGACTCCAGCACGGGCGGGGGCGCCTCGGTCACGAGCGGCGGCGGCGTGTCGGCCGCGCGGCCCGGATGGAAGGGCACGAAGTCGTCGTCCTCCTCCTCGCGCGCCGCGCCCCGGTGAGCCTGGACGTGCTTGATCAGCAGCAGCCAGAGCCACAGGGCCACGGCCAGCATGACCCAGGGCGCCAGGGCCACGCCCACGGCCACCTGGCGCGCGTCGAAGGTGAACCGCAGCGCGGTCGCCACGTTGGCCGCCGCGGCGGCCACGATGAGCAGGACCAGCACGGTGGCGGCCTGCGCCCGCACCAGCGGCCGGGCGGGGCGCAGCAGCAGCACGCCGAGCAGCGCGACCACGAGCAGCGCGTCGAAGGCGGCCGGATAGAGGAAGGCGAGGTCCTGCCGCGCCTCGCCGGTGACGGCCAGCGCGCGCAGATCGTCGAAGGACAGCGCGCAGGCGGCTCCGGTCAGAGCGGCCACCGCGAGCCCGGCCAGGGCGATGCCCAGGCGACGGAGCGTAGAGGGGGGAGTCACGTCCATGGCGCCTTCGAGACTACAGAAGAATGGCGATCACGACCGATCGAGGGAGACACATGCCCGAGCTGCCGGAAGAAGCCCGCGAACTCCTGGATGCCCCGAATCATGCGACGGTGACCAGCCTCAACCCTGACGGCGGACCGCAGTCGACCGTGGTGTGGGTGCGCACGGACGGCGACGACGTCCTGTTCTCGACCGTCCGGGGGCGGGTGAAGCCGCGCAACTTCGAGCGCGACCCGCGGACGAGTCTGCTGGTCATCGACCCCGGCAATCCCTATCGCTACCTGGAGGTGCGCGGCCGGGTGACGATCGAGGAGGACCCCGAGGGCGCGTTGATCCAGGAGCTGGCCCAGAAGTACACAGGCGAGCCGTGGGAGGACAAGCCGGGCACCGAGCGCCTGATCATCCGGATCCGTCCCGACAAGGTCACGGTACGAGGCTGAGTAATCGGCCTACGAGAGCCTCCGAGGCGTTAGCCTTGCCTTTGTGAGCCTGCACATCTACGACACCAGCACGCGCGCCACCCGTGAATTCGTTCCGGTCGAAGCCGGCCGGGCGTCGATTTACCTGTGTGGGGCCACCGTGCAGGCTCCTCCGCACATCGGGCACATCCGCTCAGGCGTGAACTTCGACGTGCTCAGGCGCTGGCTCACGCGTTCCGGATACGACGTGACGTTCTGCCGCAACGTCACCGACATCGATGACAAGATCATCTGGGTGTCGGCCGCGGAGGACGTGCCCTGGTTCGTGATCGCCGAGCGCAACCAGCGGGCCTTCACCTGGGCCTACGACACGCTCGGCTGCCTGCCGCCCACCGTCGAGCCGCGGGCCACCGGCCACGTGCCCGAGATGATCACGCTGATGGAGCGGCTGATCGAGCGCGGCCACGCCTACGCCTCGGGCGGCGACGTCTACTTCAGCGTCCAGTCCTACGCCGACCACTACGGCAAGCTCTCCAACCAGAAGCTGGAGAACATGCGGGCCGCGGCCGACACCGACGACGAGTCGTGCAAGCGCGATCCGCGCGACTTCGCCCTGTGGAAGGGCGCCAAGCCGGGCGAGCCGACCTGGCCCACGCCGTGGGGGCTCGGGCGTCCCGGCTGGCACCTGGAGTGCTCGGCGATGGCCACCAAGTACCTCGGGCCGACGTTCGACATCCACGGCGGCGGCATCGACCTGATCTTCCCTCACCACGAGAACGAGATCGCCCAGTCGCAGGCCGCCGGCGACGGCTTCGCCCGCTACTGGATGCACAACGGCATGCTCAAGATCGGCGCCGAGAAGATGAGCAAGTCGCTCGGCAACTCGCTGCTGATCCCCGAGATGGTGCAGAAGGTGCGTCCGGTGGAGCTGCGCTACTACCTGGCCGCGCCGCACTACCGCTCCTCGATCGAGTACTCCGAGGAGGCGCTGCTGGAGGCGGCGGCGGCCTACCAGCGGATCGAGGGCTTCGTCACCCGCGCCGCCGAGGTGATCCACGACGTCGACGCCGACGCGCCCCTTCCGCAGGCGTTCGCCGACGCGCTCGACGACGACCTCGGCACGCCGCAGGCGCTCGCCGTGGTGCACGAGGTGGTGCGCGAGGGCAACGTGGCGCTGTCGCGGGGCGACAAGGAGGCCATCGCGCGGCTCCTCGCCGAGACCCAGAACATGCTCGACGTGCTCGGCCTCGACCCTCGCTCGCCGCAGTGGCGCGGGAGCGGCTCCGACCTGTCGCCGGTGGTCGACGCACTCGTGGCGGTGGCCCTGGAGCAGCGCAAGGCCGCGCGGGCCCGCAAGGACTACGCGGCGGCCGACGCGATCCGCGACCAGCTCGCCGCGGCGGGCATCACGGTCGAGGACACGCCGCACGGCGCCCGCTGGGAGCTGGCCCGCTGACCTTCCGCCGCTCCTGAGTGACGGCGGGCGCCTTCCGCGTCCGCCGTCAGCCGTCAGCCGCGGAGGGCCGCGACGGCGGCGTCGGTGGTCTCGATCACGATCGTGTGGTAGCCGTCGATGCGCGAGACGATGCCCTCACGCGGGCCCTGGTGCCATTCCGGGCTGGTGTAGAAGGCGTTCTCCTGCTCGTCGCGGGTCTCCTTCGAGGGGAACGCGCGGATGAGGTACGCCTCCTCGTGGCCGTCCTCGTCCACGACGGAGGCGCCGCTGCTCACCACGTCGATGCCGGCCTTCGCCAGGAGGGGGAGGGCTTCTTCGTGCATGATCCGGAGGAAGTCTGCGCGGGTGCCGGGGGTGAGGCGGTAGGTGCGGATCTCCAGGATCATGCGGCTGCTCCTTGGGGGACGGTCGGGGTGGTGCTGGGTGGCTGGCACGTTATTCGGTGGTCGCTGACATCCTCCGTCAGTGGGGTTCTGTTTTCGGGGCTCTTGGTCGAGGGGCTAGCTAGCTGCTGGAGTTTGGGGTTTCCGGCTTTTCGGTTGGTTTGTCCGTTTGTTTGTGGGCCAGGAAGAAGGCCTGGCGGCCTGAGCGGGGTCTTTCGCTCTCGTCGGGTTCGCGGATGAGCTGGGCGTCCAGGGACAGTCCGGCCTTGGCGAGGAGGTCGGCGATGTGCTCCGGGGGAGTCCAGTAGACGTCCAGTGACAGCTTGTGGCCGTAACCCTGGCTGAGGTGGCGGCGTTCGTCGCCGACCTTGAACGCGATCAGCAGACGGCCGCCCGGCGCCAGCACCCGGTGGATCTCGGCGAACACCGTCGGCAGGAGGTCCGGCGGCGTGTGGACGGTGGAGTACCACGCGACGGCGCCGGCCAGGGACGCGTCCGCCAGGTCCAGCGCGGTCATCGAGCCCACTTCGAAGCGCAGGCCGGGGTGGCTCCGGCGGGCGACGTCGATCATCCTCGGCGACAGGTCGATGCCGAAGGCGTTCACTCCGAGGGCTTGGAGGTGGGCGGTGACGCGGCCCGGTCCGCAACCCAGGTCGGCCACCTTTCCGGCGTCCGGGCCCTGCACAAGCTCGGCGAACGCTCCCAGCATGGCCCGGTCCAGGGGCTTGGTGTCGAGTTCGTTCCTGAGGAGGTCGGCGTATTCGGGGGCGACGGTGTCGTAGGCCGTTCGGGTGGCGTGGAGGTAGGCGGACTCAGTCATGGCCAAGGACGATAACCGGCCTTTGGGGTGGGTGGTGGGAGCCTTTGCGCTGTGTTGTTCGAGCCGGGCGTGTGGTGGACGTGATGTGCCACCACGGCCTCATGTGCGGCCTTCTTGTGGTGATGAGCTTGCATAAAACGCCGTGGTGAGGCTGTGAGCGGGCGCTAGGTGCGCTCCAGGAGTGAGGGCAGGTGGCTCGCCGGGTGTGCGGGGTCAGTCGTATGGAGGCTGCGCCTTGTGCTGCCGCAGCGTCTCCGCCAGGGGGCACGCGGATCGTCGGGAGACCGCGCTCTATCGCTCTTCCAGGGGCCACTCGTCCAGGGGGCGCTTTCCAAGGACCGTTGTCCTGGGACGCTCCTCCAAGACCGTTGTTCCTGGGGCCGCTCTTCCACTGGCCGTTGTTCTTCGGGACGCTCTTCTTGAGACCGCGTGCCCTACTGCGTTTAACGGGCCGACCTTACCCGGAGGAAGGGCATCTGCTGTATGACTCCTGGGCCCTCCGGTGGCTGAGGGCTTGCGTTGGCCCCTTCCTGGAGGCTCGATCGGCCCTGCCTGTGCTGAGGGCTTGGGGGCGTGCTCGGTTGGGAGCTTCCAGCGGACGGCAGCTCTGCCGCTTGACCCGCATACGTCCTTCCTGCGGACCGGACCCCTGTCGCGTGGCCGGATTCGCCCTTCTGGGCAGGATCATGTGGGAGCTTGCCCGGCGGGATCGGGTGGGTCGGCGGGCCGATACCCTTGATGGCATGGCAGCAGGCGGTAGGGCATCGGGCAGGCCCGCGAAGAAGAAGGGCCCCTCCAAGGGCACCGGGGGCCAGAAGCGCCGGTCGCTCGAGGGCAGGGGCGCGACGCCGCCTGCCGAGATGCGCCACTGGTACAAGGACAAGGCCAGGTCCGAGCGCATCGCCAGGGAGGACCGCGGCGGCGAGACGCGCCGTCCGGGCAGCGGCCCGGCCCGGCAGAAGCGTTCCGAGGACGCCCCCGAATACATCGGCGGCCGTAACCCGGTGCTGGAGGCGCTGCAGGCCGGGGTGCCGGCCAACGCCCTCTACGTGGCCCAGCGCGTCGAGGGCGACGACCGCGTACGCGACTCCATCAAGATCGCGGCGGAGCGTGGGATCGCGCTGCTCGAAGTCACCCGCGACAAGCTCGACCGGATGACGGAGGGCGTCGTCCACCAGGGCATCGCGCTCCAGATCCCCGCTTACGAATATGCGCACCCGTCCGAGCTGGTCGAACTGGCCCATGATGCGGCCGAGGTCCCGCTGATCGTGGCCCTCGACTCGGTCACCGACCCACGCAACCTGGGCGCCATCGCCCGTTCCGCCACCGCGTTCGGGGCGCATGGCCTGCTCATCCCGTCCCGTCGCTCGGCCGGGGTGACGGGTGGCGCCTGGAAGACCTCGGCCGGCACACTCGCCACGCTCCGCGTCGCCCGCGCCTCCAACCTGACGGCCGCCCTACGCGAATACCGCGAAGCCGGCCTCTTCATCGTCGGCCTCGACGGCGCCGGAAAGATCGACATCGGCGACGCCGACCTCCTCGCCGAGCCGCTCGTGGTCGTGGTGGGCTCCGAGGGGAAGGGCCTCGGCCGGTTGGTTCGGGAGCAGTGCGACGTGGTCGTCCGCATCCCCATGCAGGCCGCCGCGGAATCCCTCAACGCGGGGGTCGCCGCCGGTGTGGCACTGTACGAGGTCGCTCGTCACAGGCGCCGCTAGCGTCTACACTGGTAGGCCGTGCCGACGTAGCTCAATCGGCAGAGCATCTGTCTTGTAAACAGAAGGTCAGGGGTTCGATTCCCCTCGTCGGCTCTGCATGTAGAAGGCCCTTTCCCATGATCGGGAGAGGGCCTTTTCGATCTCGTACAGCAGGGTTGTACAGCAACCGGCTCTAACCGAAGATGTCCTGCCCTTCGCGGCCTGAGGGGTCCATGGTGAGCAGGCTCTCATGAAGACCTTGTACGGCCCTGCCAGTGAGTTCGCCTGACGGTGTGGTCTCCATCAGACGCCAGCCAGGGGTGTCCGTGGGGGCGTCGTCGTCGCGGCCGTAGGCGGTGAGGCTGTAGAGGAGGCCGAACGCCGTTTCGTAGGCGGCCACCTGGGCGACCCGGGCAAGGTCGGTGGGGTCCGCGCCGTCGGCGAGCAGTCGAGCAGCCGCAGGAACGCCTTCCAGCGCTCCCGGCGAGGCCCAGCTATTGATCAAGTCTGGCCATATGCGCCGCA
This sequence comes from Nonomuraea sp. NPDC001636, assembly GCF_040298265.1. NCBI lineage: Bacteria > Bacillati > Actinomycetota > Actinomycetes > Streptosporangiales > Streptosporangiaceae > Nonomuraea > Nonomuraea sp. NPDC001636. The sequence goes on along the minus strand of NZ_JBEOZT010000010.1, from coordinate 56,869 downwards.
GCGCCAAGAAGCCGGCCAGCTGAGGTATGTCCTCTGAGATCTCTGAGGCAGCCCGCTCCTGAGGGGCATCTGCGCCCAGCGTCGCGAAGAGGTTCTGTAAGGCGAGCACCGCAGCGCGATCGGCTTCATTCATTCCGCCATCTCAGCACGGCACGCGATGAGAAGAGGCCCTGTGGGCGATTCCGAGCGCCCTTTCCGCCGGTCTGCAGGGTGCTGCCGGCTCGGATGGCCTCATCGAGCGTCCCCGATGATGAGCATGGACCACCAGCGACGAGCCTCCGTATGGGGCCATGGGCCAGCAAAGGCGTGCACGGGTGTGTCGAGTTGTGTGACCTTGCGGATCAGATAGGTGCCGCTGTGTGCGATCAACTCGTAGTAGACAGCAGTGCAGGCGCAAGTGAACTCCTGGACGGGGTACCGCTCAGGTGCAAGCGCTGTCCAGGCGAGGGGGTGTGGTTGGCGCGAGCCGGCAGGGGTCGAGCTCGACATGGGACAGTTTCGCGCCGAGCACGTACGTCGGGCGGCTTTCCCCCGTACGGCGATGGGTCGAGTGCCTGTGACGGACTGGACAACCGTGCGTACGGGGGCGAAGTGGTTGCGGGAGCTCTGGGCAGGTTTCGCCGACGGGACCGGGTCTCGACGCTGACGCGGGGAGGTCTATGCGAACGGGGCCAGGTACGGGCGGTCCTTCATCGAGTCGTGGATGCGGCGCAGCCATGGTTGCCGAACCGCCGTCAGGCGCTCCAGTGCGTTGAAGAATGCGCGCCCATCGGGGTGGAACAGCCTGTGTGGCAGCAGCGCGGGCGGGTCGTCACAGCGGACGGCGGCAGGCATCCCGCACGCCGCGGGCAGGAGTCGGCGATCGTCGTTGAAGGCCAGGTACGTCCACACGTCCGCAGCGAGAGGCACCACCGTGCCCGCGTCACACGGCCATACCTCACCGGTCTGCGGGTGTTTCGGCACCAGGGCGAGGTCCGTGATCGAGGTGGACAGGCCGGGGCCGGCCAGGACGAGGTGTCGTTCCGGCGGTCCGGGAGGGAAGAGCTGTCGATCGTCCGGCGAAACGTCTCCGCGACGAGCCCCTCAGGGACGGACACCCGCCTGCCGCCCGAAACCACCACCAAATGTGCCAGGGCCACCGCGATTGCGGCCTCCCACTGGGGGCTCCAGAAACCAAGCGGATCAACGGGCGGCGTGGTCGGCAGTTCCGTCCAGCCCATCACGCGTTGGACGGGGCCGGCGACGGCGACGGGACGCACGGCGTCCGGTTCCAGCCACACCACCTGCCAGAACCCACAGTCGTCGACGCGGGTCGCCACCGGGCAGCCGCATCTGGCGCAGGCCAGGTTGGGACCGTACTGGCCGTCCCAGCCGCAACAGCAGCCGCTCAACCGGTTCGGGATGAAGACGGTTCCGCGGACGTCGCCCGGCGCGATCCCGATCCTGTCCGGAGGGCCCGTGATGCAGTACATCAATTGTCGGACGCCGTAATCTTCCGGTTCGGGCATCAAGGGAGCCCTTGGTCGGCCGTCTCCATGGTCCACGGCGTATGTTCCCGGCTCCAGCAGACCGGGGAGCAGGTCATGGCCGTACTTCTGGCCGGAGTGGTCGGGGAGCGCCACCCGCGCCACCCGCGCGGTCAACACGGCGCCGCACGACGCACAGGAGAAGACGACCAAACAGCCTCCCTTGCCGCATACAAGGCGATCATGGTGGCACAACATCCCGCCTCGCGGGGAAACGTGCAGAATCACCGCGTCGCCAGAGCCGGCCGAGGATGAGAAGGCTCAGGTGATCGCGAAGTGCTGGTCGAGGGCTGTGATGAGCCGGTCGGCCACCCCTGGGGTAGTGATCGTCGCCCACTGCCGGGCGAGGTCGAGGAACCCGGAGAAGTGCTGTTGGGCTGTGGTGAGCAGGCTGGAGAGCTCGTCGCGAGTGACCTCGATGGACGGAGAGTCCTCAAAGTGCTGCCGGAGCTGGATGACGTGGCCCACATGGGTGATGTGCGGCGTGGGGTCGTGTCCGAGCCAGGGTTCGCGCCCGCGAGGCACATCCCACCAGTCCCGCCAGTTCTCCAGGCCGAAACAGCAACCGGGCAAGACGTCGACGTCGGTGGTGGTATCGCGGAGACGCAGACCGCCCGGAGCGATCAGGCCGCCCCTTTCGGCGAGGTGTCGTTGCAGATGCGCCTCGGTCAGATCGGCGGCGTTCATGATCGGGAGGTCGTTGTAGCTGAAGATCACGGCCATGGCCGTCCCGACGTCGGCAAGAGACATCCGGCCGGAGAGAGCGAGAAAGCGGTCGTTCGACCGCTCGTTGATCGGCCAGGCCGTGAAGTCCACCGCGTCGTGGGTCTCCAGGACGACTTCGATGATGACCATGGTCGGCAGTATCCAGGCATCGGGTGTCCGTGCAGCAGCCGATGGTGCCGGCCGTGCATCGTACTTGGTCCGTACGTCAAGCCCAGAAGTCCCTTTCGGGCAGTCGTATCCAGGCGCCGGGTGGGTCGGTGATCGGCCGGGCGTCGGTCAGGCGCAGGCCCGCGCCGGCGCAGCAATACGCCGGATGGCGGTCGCGGTAGAGGTAGGCGGAAAGGATCTCCTCGGTGGGGGCGTCAGTGGGGACCATGAAGGCGCTGACCGGCTCCCAGGCGATGACCTCGCCGTCGCGGGCGAGGTGCCCGAAGAGGCCCTTGGGGTTCGAGTTCATGCTGTAGCAGACCGTGTCTGTCGAGACGCGCCTACAGAGGCCGGGAGTGCAGGCGGCATGTCCCCAGGGTTGTGTGATGACGCAGCCGCCGGGCACGTCGGTGATGCCGACGATTCGGTCGGCGTCCGGGACGTCGTACCAGCCCTCGCACAGGGCGTCGACGTCCACGTCATCGGCAGGGGTGGCCTCCAGGCGCGCTGTCGCCTCGGCTGCGCTGATGCCGGCCACGCAGGCCAGGCTCAGGCCTTCGTAGTTGAGTCTCCGAGCGCGGGGATCAGCCGCTTGGCCTCCGCCGCGGCGGCGGCCTCGGTCTTGGAGAGGCCCATCTCTGACGGGGGGACGGGGATAAGGCCGGGAGCGGGACCGGCCAGGTTGAGGCGGCCAGGGGACCAGCCGTTCATCATGCGGCGCCACGGGTCCGCTCCAGCGGCGACGAGGGCACGGGCGTTGTCGGTGCGGCCTTCGAAGACGGCCGTCCAGAGCGCGGTACGACCCCGGTGTTCGGCGTCGACGTCATCGACCCGTGCGGCCAGTTCGGCGACCACCTCCGGCGAGCCTCGCTCAGCCGCGACGTGCAGCGGCTTGTCGAAGAGAGGCACGCCGGAGTTCGGATCAGTGCCCGCGGCGAGCCGAGCTCGGATCAGGTCGAGGTCCGTCCATTCGTCCCAGCCGACGATCCACCATCCGACATCGTCGGTAGTGGTCATGGGAATCCTCCAGATGATCTGGCCTTTCACGCTGGGGTCGTTGGACGTCAGGGCTTGGTCGTAGGTGGGAGGGCGCCCCATCTGAACGTGGAGCTCTTCAGCAGGTGCTCCGTCGTCCTGATGCCGGTCAGGTGCTCGACGAGCAGAAAGGCGGGGCCTTCGTAGAGCCGGGGACGGGACGGGTAGAGCCTGTCGATCTCCTCCATGGTGTCCAGGAGTTCGGCGGGCGTTTCCGTCAGGAAGCCGTCGTCGCCGCCCCAGCCGAATCTGATCTCGCCGTCCTCGCACCAGTAGAAGTAGTCGAGGTCCTTGACGCCGAGTGCGGCCTGGGCGACGAGGCGGGCGCCCTTGGACAGCTCGGTGAGCAGGTCTTCGCAGGTGCCGAGCCAGTCGGGGTCGGAGATGAGCGTCCAGTCGCCGATGGAGGCGACGCCGACGGGGGCCCAGGGGCCGGGCCTTGGAGGAAGGAGCCCGGGGAGAAGTCCTCCCAGCGGCCGCCGAGGCGCGCGACCATCTGTTCGGGCGTGGCACGCACGTAGATGAAGCTGTAGCACTCCTCGGCGTATTCGCCGCGGAGCCAGGAGACGTCGGGGGCTTCAGGGACATGTCGTCATGCCGGCAGTCGGCACCGACAGGAAAGGCGCTGTCGTCGGGAGGCGGCCGGTGGTGGGCATCGCGCGGAAGTGTTCGTAGGCGAGTCGAGTGTCGGTGTCAGTATCCCTGCCCGGGGATGGCGGCCAGGTCCATGACCATGTATCGCTTGCGGGCGTCGTCCTGCCAGAACAACAGCGGGCTGCCGGAAAGGGAACCGCCGACCTGAACGGTCAACTCACCTTCGGCCGGTTTGCCCTCTTTCAGGCGGAGCACGGCGGACCTGTCGGCGCAGCGGTCGTAGATCACGCTGCCGTTCTCCAACGTTCCGACACGGGCTGTGGAGATGGAGGAACCCTCGCCGATGACCTTCGGCGGATCGAAGAACCCGAACCTGTCGCGGAAGAGAGGGTTCCTGCGGAACCCGCCGGGGACGATGCTGCGATGTGAGCCGTCCCGGCGTTGCACGATCACTTCGGTCAGCCGGTCGGCGGCGCGGGCGACGCCGCTGACGCACCAGTCGGGGCCGCAGCGCCGGTCGGTGCCGTCGACCTTTTCGGCGGAGCGTTTCTCGCCGGTGACGAGGTTGGTGACGGTGTTCTTGCCGTCGTGCACCCAAGGCCAGGTGGAGACGTGGCCGGAGCCCATCAGGGCCGGAGTTCCGCCGGCGAGGGGGACGCGGTAGATGGGGCCTCCCCTGTCGTCCCACCAGACGATCTGGTCGCCCGCGAGCTCCAGGCGGTACATCCGGCCGTCCCGGCCCCCGGGCCGCTGGGGGTCGGGCGCGACGAGGGCCACGAAACGGATGTGGCCGCCGGTGATCGGCATCGTCCACAGTTGCAGCTCGGGGCTCGTGCGGTCCGGATGGCGGACTGCGGCGATCCACACGATCTGCGAATCGCTGACGGACACGTTCTCGATCCGGTGATAACGTGCCGCGCTTTCGGGGACGGTGCCCAAGAGTCTGTGCCTGCCGGTCCGCCGGTCGTAGTTCACCAGGATCGGCCGGTGCTCGTTCGGGTCGGCCATCAGCACCTCGTGCCTGCTGAGCATCGCCAGTGGCCGAACGTCGCGGGTGTCGCTGAACCAGCGTGGCACCGAGAAGAACGCCTCGGGCCAGACGTCCTCGGCCGCGGGTAAGTCCGGCACCGGAGGAGGGGCAGCCGGTTGTGACGCCGATTGCGGGATATGGGGCGAGCAACCGCCTGTACCGGCGGTGAGCAGGGCTCCTAATGCGGTGATCAGCAGCCTTGAATATGCAGAACGTCTCACCTCTTCTCAGACGTCGGGGCCGAAAAGTAAGTTCCCGTTCGTGGGCGTGAAAGGTGCGTCAATGAACGCGGGAGATGTCACCGAAACGGCCGTCGGGGGAGCGCTGGGTAACTGATTCGGCCATCTCGCGAATGCGTGGCCTAGGAAATGCTCAGTCGATACGCGATGAGAGCGCGAGCAGGGCTGTTCCGTCGGGTCGATCTGGAGATGGGGCGGGGAATCGATGACCCCGCTCATGCCTGCGAACTACTGGAAATGTATGTCGGCCCTCAGGGGGAGCCGGTGAGGAACAATTCCAGCTCACCGTATGCACCCCGTCGGCTCTCGCGGAACAGCTCGAACAGCGTCCCTTTCTCATGGGCCGGTAGCTGAAGGCGGGCGGGGCTGTAGCGGCAGCCCCGCCTCGGCGTGCGGGTGGCGGGCCGGCGAGGCCTGTGCGTGGTGGTCAGAAGGGGCCGGGCTCCGGGTAGCCGGCCTTGATGACGGCCCTGCGGGTCTTCGGAGTGAGCTTCTTCTCGCTGATGACCTTGCCGGCCGCCGGTGCGCTGATCTGCACCTTGGCGCCCCAGCCCGAGAAGCTGGTGTCGGTGTGGAAGGCCATCTGGCTGTAGTCGTCGTCGTCCGAGGACGGGGTCGAGTCGACGACGGTGCGGGTGAGCAGGTTGTTCTTGTCGAAGTACAGGTGGAACTCGACGCTGCCTTCACCAGCCGCCTTGTTGTGCTGGTACGCGGCCAGGGTGGAGGTGCCCTGGTATTCGCCGGGCGCCACCTCGGAGGAGTGATCCAGCATGAACTTCAGGTCCGCGGGGGTGACGCCTATGTCGAGGACGGAGTTCTCGCGCGCACTGGTCCGCGAGCCGATCCAGGAGCGGCCGGCGGGCAACGCCTTGGCGATGCCGGGGTTGGTCACGTAGGCGTTCCTGCCTTCGGCGACGACCCGGTAGGGAGGCTCGAACTCCTTCTGGCGGGACGACATGCGGACGCGGAGGTCGGCGGCCGCCACCTTGCCCTTGCCGAACGCCAGCGTGCCGGTGGTGCGGGTCTTCACCTCCACCTGCATGGCCTGGTCGTCGACGGTGAAATCGAGGGTGATGCTGTCTAATTCGGTGATCTTCACGCCCTTGCCTGGTAGTAGTTGGGCTTTCAGGGCTTTCACCGCGTCCGCGGGGGCGGCCTGCGTGGTTGCCGGAGATGCGGCCTGAGCGGGTATGGCTGCCGCGCACACGACTGCGGCCGTGGTCGCGAGGCCCGCGAAGAGGAGCTTCATCAGTATCCTTCATTTCGAAGATATAGCAGGGAAAAGAGTAAGAGAGGGATGTCGGGCGGATGGGCGATATCTCGTAACGATCGGGTGCCGACTGGTGATTTCGAGGATGGAAAAAGGGCGGCCCTTGCGTTCGCTCTCGTCACGCGCGGAGGGTTCCTTGGGCGTCAGGGACAGGGCATGGGCGGCGATTGCCGTTGTACTGGCTCTGGGGACGGTTTATGCGACCAGCGTTCCCGGTTGGCATTTCATGTGGTTGATGGCCATCGGCGTCGGCTGGGTGTTGTTCGGGGTTCCTTGGCTCGTCATGCTCGGTGGCGCTCTGTTCCGGAGGGGCGGGGCGGTCGAGTTACGCCGTCAGTGGCGGTTCTGGGTCGTGCCGCCCTTGGTCGCGGCTCTGGCCGAGGCACTGGTCTACGTCGGCGCGCCGGTCAGGGTGCGGTTCGAGTTGTCGCGTGGCAGTCTTGAGCACCTCGCGCAGACGGTGTCAGCCGGGACTCCGCCCGAGGAGCAGCGATGGATCGGGCTTTATCCCGTCAAGTACCTGGAAGGCTCCCGCGGAGCCTTCGGGTTCATGATCAAGGACGCGGGATTCTTCGGCAGTTACGGATTCGCCTGGAGCTCGAACGGCGAGCCCGACATCGACGCGCCGGGTTCCTACCGCCACTTCGACGGACGCTGGTACGTCTGGAGCGACGACTGAAGCCCGCCCGGTGAGCCGGGAGGTCAGGTGCGTCGCCAGGCCAGGAGGCCGTCGGGGGCGGTGGTCCGGGCGTAACCCGCGCTCACGAGTTCGTCCCGAAGGGTTTCCCAGGCGGGACGGTAGGCGTGCCCGACGAGCTCTTCCTCGCCGAGCACCTCGTCGCCCTGGATGATCCGGTAGAGGTAGCGGCACGTGGCGCGTTCGTCGTCCGACTCGACGATCTCGGACGAGACCGTGTACGTGTGGCGGCCCACCCGGCGGGAGTCCAGGTGCCGCAGGGGGCGCGGCTTCGGCGGGCCGCCGTCGCGCCAGGTGAACACGAGAAGCCCGCCGGGCTCCAGCCGGTCGGCCAGGACGGGCCAGAGCCGCCTTCGGTAGCCGGGTTCCAGGGCGTACAAGACGTTGATCATCACCATGGCCTCGACCGGCTCGTCGAGGTCGAGGCTCAGGGCGTCGCAGGGCAGCACGGTGACCCGTTCGAGCAGGTCGGGCCGTTCGGCCAGGCGGGAGAGCAGTACCGCCCGCATCGTGGCCGACGGTTCCAGCGCGAAGATCTCGGCAGGCGTCCACTCGGCCAGGGACGTGGTGATCAGGCCGGTTCCTGCGCCTACCTCCAGGACGCTGCGGCGAACCCCGGCCAGGAGAGACGGCAACTTCTCGCGCACGCCCGGTATGTGGCTGTGCACGGCGAGCAGGTCGTAGAAGACGGGAGAGACGTAGTCGGCCATGGTCGGCCACCGTAGTTCAGCCGGCGTGACTTCCGAGGGGTCAGGCTCCCGCCGCCGGCGCCCGGTCGAGCGTCACGCCGAAGTGCTCCCGGTACGCCGGAAGCAGCTCGTTCTCGTTCAGGATGCGTTCGGCGCGCTCGTCCTGCCGGGTGACGATCAGCTTGCGCCCGCTGATCGTGGTACGCCCCTCCGCCGTGCGGATCGAGCACACCGGCGACCTGGTGAAGTGCGAGTCCGGCGAGGTCGCCTGCCACCAGCAGGTCGGCACGAAGTCGGCCAGCTCGTAGGGCCGCGCGGTGAGCCGGTAGGCGGGCTCGCCGTTGTGCGACACGTCGAGATCGCCGTGCTCCCCGGGAGCGGGCACGATCTGGAACACCCCGGCGCCGTCCTTCTGCTCGCCGCGCTCGTCGATCCGCAGCGGCTCGTCGGCGAAGTCGCCGAAGCCGACGTCCACCAGCCAGGGCTCGTCGAGGTCGACGCGGAGCGCGAGGTGGTCGAACAGCGGCCCCGGCCGGCCGCCGCCGAACACCCGGGCCGCGAGCAGGGTCACCCGGTAGCCGAGCGCGGTGAGCAGGGCGGCGAACAGGCCGTTCTGCTCGTAACAGAAGCCGCCGCGGCGGCGGGTGACGAGCTTGTCGAACAGGGCGTCGGGAGCGAGGGAGATCGGCTCGCCGAGGTGGATGCTCAGGTTCTCGAACGGCACCGCTCGCAGGTGCGCGAGCTGCAGTGCCCGCAGGCCGTGGACGTCCGGCGGCACCGGCCGGGACGCTCCGAATCTGTCCAGGTAGCGGGTGACTTGCGACTCGTCCATGACCTACAGGAAACCACGTCTCGCCTGCCTGCGCCCGCCGGATGGCGGTGCGGGTCAGCTTCGCACGGCGCACAGCAGGCGGTTGTTCCCGCGCTGCCACAACGTGCCGATCTCGCCGAACCCGGCCTTGGTCAGCGCGCCGACGTGCTGCTCGACCAGGTGGGACTCCGAGCCGTGATGGGCTGCGCCGGCCGTGCTGCGCTCCTGGCTGAGGTCGGCGAAGGCGGGGTCGGCGGCGATGGCGTCCCACCAGGCGCGCCAGTCCTCGGGCCGGCGGTCGCCGAAGACGCGGTCGGTCTCGCGCTGGTGCACCGCGTGCTCCAGCCGGGCCAGGGTGGGGGAGGAGGAGTCCATGTGGTCGCCGTTGAGCAGGAGCCCGCCGGGGCGCAGGACGCCGGCCAGCTCGGCGTACGTCTCCTGAAGCTCCTCGGGCGAGATCCAGTGCAGCGCGGTGGTGCTGACGGCGGCGTCGGCCGGACGGTCGAGGCCGAGCGCCTTGGTCCACCCGCCGGTGCGCAGGTCGGCCGAGACGAACCGCAGCCCCGGGTAGGCGGCCCGGCCGAGCCCCAGCAGCAGCGGGTCGGCGTCGACGGCGATCACGGTGGCCGCGGGCAGGCGGTCGAGCAGCCGGGCGGACAACGACCCCGGCCCGCACCCCAGGTCGATGACCACGGGATCCGGCCGGCCCAGCGCCTCGACCGCGTCGATCAGCGCGGTGAAGCGGGCCTCCCGGTCGGGCAGGTAGCCCTCCTGCTGACGGTCCCAGCGCTCGATCCACGCCAGCGCGGCTTCCTGAGTGAGCATCAGATCTCCCTGTAACTGTCGTCTAAGATTTGAGCAGTCACAACTTAGAACGCGAAGGTGTAACCGGTCAAGTGGATTACAACAGTCACACAGATGCGATCGTCCGGGTCGCCGTGGCGCTGGTCAACGCGCTGACCCCGGGCGAGCAGCGCGGGCGCGAGTTCCCCGTCCCCGACGACCTCGCCGCGGCCGCCTCCGGCGCGCTGGGCAGCGTCTATTCCGGCCACCGCGGGATCGGCGCGGCCGACGCCGCCGAGCTGGCCGAGGTCGCGGCCCGGCTGCGCGTGGTGTTCCGCGCGGTCGCGGACGGCGACGTCGACGCCGCCGCCATGGCCACGAACGCGCTGCTGGAGGAGAGCAGGGCCAGGCCGATGCTCGAACGCCACGACGGCGAGCCGTGGCACCTGCACTTCCACGGCCCCGGCGGCTCGGTGGCGGGCGACTGGGCGGCGAGCTGCTCGACCGGGCTCGCGATCGTGCTCGGCAGCGAGTTCAGCGACCGGCTCGGCGTCTGCACCGCCCCCCACTGCGACCGCGTCTACGTGGACGTCTCCCGCAACGGCACCCGCCGCTTCTGCTCCACGGCCTGCCAGAACCGCGTCAAGACCGCCGCCTTCCGGGCCAGGACGAAGGCGGAGTGAGCCGGGGTGAGCCGGGTCAGCCCAGGACGCGGATCGGCGCGCCGGCCAGGAACGCGTCGATGTCCTGCACGGCGTCGCGGAAGTAGGTCTCGTAGTTGCCGCCGGTGACGTACCCGAGATGCGGGGTGGCCAGCACGTTGGGCAGTCTGCGCAGCTCGTGCCCGGCGGGCAGCGGCTCGGTCTCGAACACGTCGAGCCCGGCCCCCGCGATCAGCCCCTCGCGCAGCGCCGACGCCAGCGCGGCCTGGTCGACGATGGCCGCCCGCGAGGTGTTGACCAGGTAGGCGCTGGGCCGCATCAACGCCAGCTCACGCGCGCCGACCAGCCCGCGGGTGCGCTCGCTCAGCACGAGATGGACGGAGACGACGTCGGACTCGGCGAACAGCTCCTCCTTGGCGACGGCCCGCACGCCCAGCTCGCCGGCGCGCGCCGCGGTCAGGTTCTGGCTCCAGGCGATGACGTCCATGCCGAACGCCTGCCCGATGCGGGCCATCTGCGCCCCGATCTTGCCGAGGCCGAGCAGCCCGAGGGTGCCGCCGTGCAGGTCCATGCCGACGGTGCTCTGCCACGGGCCGCCGGAGCGCATCGCCGTGGCCTCGGGGACCAGGTGGCGGGCCAGGCCCAGGATGAGCGCCCAGGTCAGTTCGGCCGGCGGGGTGGCGGCGCTGCCGGTGCCGCACACGGTGACCCCGCGGGCGCGGGCGGCGTCGAGGTCGACGGAGGCGTTGCGCATGCCCGTGGTGATCAGCAGGCGCAGCCGGGGCAGCCGCTCGAACAGCTCCGCGCCGAACGGCGTGCGCTCGCGCATGACGACCACGATCTCGAAGTCCGCCAGGGCCGCCACCAGCTCGTCCTGGCTGGTGAAGTGGGCCCGGAAGCTCGTGGCCCGGACCCGCGACCAGTCGGCCAGCCCGAGGGCCACGCCCTGGTAGTCGTCGAGGACGGCGCAGCGCAGCATGATCCGTGATCCTACGCCGCGGCCCCCTGCTCCAGCTCCCCGGCGGGGCCGGGGAGCTGGAGCCCGTTCAGTCGGCGGCTAGCCTTTCCGCCTCTTCGTGCAGCGCCGCGACCAGGATCAGCTCCAGGTTGAGCTCCTCCAGATCCGGCGACGCCAGACCGTCAAGGACGCGCATGGTGGGCCTCCCTGAACAAAAGACGTCTCAGGTGTCACATAGGTTCACATCTATCCGAAACGTTCTCAGGGGAGGCGCGGACCGGAGGGAGGGGGAGTCATTCCGTCGAGGGTTCCGGGAATTGTCCCGGGCAAATCATCAAGCGACTCCCGACAGGCCGGAATCGCGGTTCAACTCGATGTCCATCTGCATCGCCAGAATCTCCTGCCGCTCCTGGTTGATCCTGCGGCAGATCGTGACATATGCGGTCAGCACCTTGGAGTAGGAAGCCCGGGCCTCCTCCAGCTGGCCGCGCAGACGTTCGATGCGGTCGGGGTCGGCGAACTCCTCGGCCTCGGCCTCGGCCAGCAGCGCGCGGGCCTCGTCGACGATCTCCTCGGCCCGCATCCGCGTGCGTCGCAGCATCGCCGAGCACTGGAAGAGCTCCGTCAGGCGCGCCGATGAACGAGCGAACTCGGCCTTGCTCATACCCGTGCCGCCCGCCCGATGCCAGCGAAGATTCGATGCCATTACCGCCACCTCCCCGGTCAAGGTTGCCTAACTGTAGACGTGTGTACCCCGCCGGAGGATGACCTGAGACGCCCACGGAGTACGTCCCTGATCCCGGCGGAGAGTTTTCTTCCTCTGACAGGTCGAGGATTTTCCCCTGAAACTCATTCGGTCCCTGGTGAATGTGCTGATTAGAGCCAACTGCGGGGTCTATCCGAAGAATGCAACGAATCGCCGGGGTCGGCAAATAGGTGACTCCAAGACGGCCGATCGCCCCCCGCGGCGACGGGCGTTCGTCACATACTGAAACGACATGGCGGCGCAACGTGACTCCGAGGTGACGGCAGTGGTGGCGATGTCGGCGGCGGGCAACAACGACGAGACGGTCGACGTCAGCGTCGTCATCCCGGTGCACAACTGCCGTCCCTATCTGGACAGGTGCCTCACCTCGGCGCTCGTGCAGCGGGTGAAGAAGGAGATCATCGTCGTCGACGACGGCTCCACCGACGGCGGCGCCGAGCTGCTCGACCTCTACGCCACCTACCACCAGTCCAGCGTCAAGGTGGTGCACATCGAAGGGTCGGGCGGCGCCGGCCGGCCGCGCAACGTCGGCCTCGCCCACGCCACCGGCCGGTACGTCTTCTTCTGCGACGCCGACGACCACCTCGGCCCCGAGGCGCTGGAACGCATGGTCGCCATGGCCGACAGGAACGGCTCCGACATCGTGCTCGGCAAGATCGTGGGCCACGGCAGGCGGGCCCCCGCCTCGATGTTCCAGCAGAACGCCGAGCGCCTGACCCTGGCCGACAGCAACGTCTACAACAGCCTGAGCTGCTTCAAGCTGTTCCGGCGGGAGATGGTCGAGCGCCACGGCATCCGCTTCGCCGAGGACATGCTGGTCGGCGAGGACATCATGTTCACCGTGCACGCCTACTGCCACGCCGGCGTGATCTCGGTGGTCGCCGACTACGACTGCTACCACCTGGTCTCCAGATCCGACGGCAGCAGCATCATGCAGCAGGCGGGCAGCCGCGACCCGATCGCCTGGCTGACCATGATCCGGCGGCCCATCCGGCTCATGGCCCGGCACGTCGAGCCCGGCCCGCTGCGCGACCACCTGCTGCGCCGGCACTTCAGGCTCGACGCCTTCAGCCAGCTCGGCACGGTGTTCCTGGAGAGCGACGACGTGCGCCGCAAGGAGATCGCCCAGGAGGTCGCGGCGCTGTGCGACGAGTGGTTCACCCCCGGCGTGCACGCCCGGCTGAACACCATCGACAAGCAGCGCGTGGCCGCGCTCGGCGACGTCGACCGCCTGGTCCGGCTGGCCCGCATCGAGAGCGCCACCGTGCGGCGGCGGCTGACCGGGCTGCGCTGGGAGGACGATCACCTCGTGGTGAGCGGCACGGCCGGCCTGGAGGGCATCAGCCAGGACGACGGCGTGGCCCTGGTGCTGCGCCCCCGCAACGACCCGCACGGCGAGCTCGTCGTCCCGGCCGAGCGGCAGGGGGCGGAGTTCACCGCCCGGGTGGAGGCCGCCGCGCTCGCCTCCGGCGTCTGGGACCTGCGGGTGGCGGTCGAGCTGGAGGGGGTGGTGCGCCACGGCCGGCTGGGCGCCGACCGGGACAACGGCGTCACCCGGCCGCAGCCCCGCCTGATCGGCGGCGTGGTGACCCTGCCGTACTTCACCAGGGACAACGGCAACCTGAGCATCGACGTCGGCGGCCATGTCGTCGCCGTGCCCGGCACCGTCCGGCTGGAGCGGACCAGGTGGGGGCTGGGCCACCGGCTCGTCGTGCACGGCGAGGTCAGCGTGGCCGGGCAGGTCCCCGAGTGCGCGGCGATCAGGCAGATCGTCTGGCGCGAACGGCGTACCGGCCGCGAGCGCGCCGAGCGCGTGACGGCGCTGCCCGGGGGCGGGTTCGCGGCCAGGCCGGCGGTGGGCCGGCTCCCGCCCGGCACCTGGGACGCCTACCTGGAGCTCGACCTCGGCGGGCCGCCCGCGCTGTTCAGGATCGAGACCGACGCCGACACGGTCGCCGGCCCGCGCAGGTGGCGGGGCGCGGCGTTGCTGCGCAGCGTGCGGCCGTACGCGACCTCGGGGAAGGGGCGGCTGAGCACGGTCGTGCACCGGCTGACGCCGCGAACGATCCTCAGGAAGCTCCTTCAGTAATTGCCACCTATGTGCAGGTGCAAGGCGATGCTCTAAAGTGAGGAGGATTTGTTCGTCCTTCTGGAGGCGTTGCCGTGCACGTACCCGATGGCTTCTTCAACGCAGCTACATCCGTCTCCGCCGGAGCGGTGGCGGCCGCCGGGGTAGCGGTCTGCCTGCGGGGCGCCCGCCGCGAGCTGGACGACCGGACCGCGCCCATGGCGGGGCTCGTGGCGGCCTTCATCTTCGCGGTCCAGATGCTGAACTTCCCCGTCGCGGCGGGCACCAGCGGCCACCTGCTGGGCGGCGCGCTGGCGGCGATACTCGTGGGGCCCTACACAGGCGTGCTCTGCATGGCCGTGGTGCTGCTGGTGCAGGCCGTGTTCTTCGCCGACGGCGGGCTGACCGCGCTGGGCGTCAACATCACCATCATGGGCATCGTCACCGTGCTGGTCGGGTGGGGCGTCTTCCGGCTGGTCACCGCGATGGCCAGGGGCCGGGGCGGCGTGACGCTCGGGGCCTTCCTCGGGGCGCTGATCTCCGTGCCGGCCTCGGCGCTGGTGTTCTCCCTGCTGTTCTGGATCGGCGGCACCGCGCCCATCGAGGTGTCGGCCGTGGCCGCGGCCATGGGCGGCGTGCACGTGCTGATCGGCATCGGCGAGGCGCTGATCACCGCCACCACCGTCACCGCCGTGCTGGCCGTCCGGCCCGACCTGGTGTACGGCGCCCGCGGGCTGGCCAAGCCGCTGGTGCTCAAGGGGGCCGACGGCGCCACCACGACCGTGGACGAGCCGGCGCCGGCGGCCCGGCCGGGCGCGCTCAAGCCGTTCCTGCTGGGCGGGCTCGGGCTGACCCTGGTGCTGGCCGGCGTGGTGTCCTTCTTCGCCGCCTCCGACCCCGACGGGCTGGAGGCCGTGGCCGAGAACAAGGGCTTCAGCGGCCAGGCGGCCGACCACGCGTTCGGGTCGTGGGCGCTGGCCGACTACGGTGAGGTGGGCGGCATCCCGGTCGGCGTGGCCGGGATCGTCGGCGTCGGGCTCGTGCTGCTCATCGCCGGCGCCGTGGCGTTCGCCGCGCGCAGCCGTACGAACGTGGGGGTCTGATCTGTGAGAGACGGTGAGTGACGGTGGGCGCGGGGCATCGGCACGATCTCTACCTGCCGGGTGACTCCCTCGTCCACCGGCTGCCGCCGCAGTGCAAGCTGCTCGCCGTCTTCGCCTTCGCGGTCGTCGTGGTGGCCACGCCGCGGGAGCGCTTCTGGGCGTTCGCGGTCTACGCGGCGCTGCTCGGGGGCGTCGCGCTGGCCGCGCGGGTGCCGGTTGGGCACGTGCTGCGGCGGATGGTGATCGAGCTGCCGTTCGTGCTGTTCGCGTTCCTGATCCCGGTGATCGGGATGGGCGAGCGCACGACGGTGCTCGGGGTCTCGCTGAGCGTGCCGGGGTTGTGGGCGGCCTGGAACATCCTGGTCAAGGCCACGCTCGGGGTGATCGCCTCGATCCTGCTCGCGGCCACCACCGAGCCGCGGGTCATCCTCGTCGGGGCGCAGCGGCTGCGGCTGCCGAGCCTGCTGGTGCAGATCGCCATGTTCATGCTCAGGTACATGGACGTGATCCTGGAGGAGATGCGGCGGATGCGGGTGGCCCGCGAGTCGCGCGGGTTCGAGGCGCGCAACTTCCGGCAGATCCCGGTGATCGCGCGTTCGGCCGGGGCGCTGTTCATCCGTTCGTACGAGCGGGGCGAGCGGGTGCACCTGGCGATGCTGAGTCGCGGCTACGCTGGACGGATGCCGATAATTCAAGATATTTCGGCATCCATCGGGCAGTGGGCGGCGGCGCTCGTCCTGCCCGTCGTGGCACTCGCGGTTCTGGGGCTCTCATGGTGAACTCTCTGGAGGTCAGTGACCTGGCCTACGCCTACCCCGACGGCACTCAGGCGCTGTTCGGCGTGAACCTGGCGATCGGCCGCGGTGAGCGGGTGGCGCTGCTCGGCCCCAACGGCGCCGGCAAGACGACCCTCGTCATGCACCTCAACGGCATTCTCACCGCCGGGCACGGCGGCGTGGCCGTGGGCGGCGTCCCGGTGCGCAAGGACACGCTCAAGGAGATCAGGCAGCGCGTCGGCCTGGTCTTCCAGGACCCCGACGACCAGCTCTTCATGCCCACGGTCCGGGACGACGTCGCCTTCGGCCCGGCCAACGCCGGACTCAAGGGCGCCGAGCTCGACCGGGTGGTCCGCGACGCGCTCGACCGGGTCGGCATGCTGGCGGCCGCCGACCGGCCGCCGCACCACCTGTCGTTCGGGCAGCGGCGCCGGGTGGCGGTGGCCACGGTGCTGGCGATGCGGCCGGAGATCCTGGTGCTCGACGAGCCGTCCTCCAACCTCGACCCGGCCGCGCGCAGGGAACTGGCCGAGATCCTGCGTTCGCTGGACGTGACGGTGCTCATGGTCACCCACGACCTGCCGTACGCGCTGGAGTTGTGCGAGCGCTCGCTGATCCTGTCGGGAGGCGTGATCGCCGCCGACGGGCCCACGCGCGAGCTGCTGGCCGACGCCGAGCTGCTGGCCGGGCACCGCCTGGAGCTCCCGTACGGCTTCGCCGTCCCGGCCGGGTGAGGCAACCTGGCCCCCAGGTCGCGGGCCGGGCGGCCGGGTGGGTAAGAACCTTCAGCGCCGCGTCCAGCGCATGATTAGTCCGGTCTAGTCCTTCTGTATCCGGCTCTTCGTAGTTTGTGCATGCCCGCTATCCGGGGATGTCGAAGTACAGTGGCTCATCGAGGAGGGGCCAAATGAAGCTGCGGCTTGCGCGACACGCCCTGGGTGACGCCGTGGTGGTGGCCGTTGAGGGAGAGCTCGATCTGTTCACCGCACCGTTCCTCCGCGACGAGGTCCGCGACGCCATCAAGCAGGACAGCGCCAGGCTCGTGCTCGACCTGCAGCAGCTGTCGTTCATGGACTCCAGCGGTCTTTCGGTGCTGATCGAGGCCTGGCGGCTGGCCACGGGAGAGGGAGGCGGGGTGTCCCTCGCCGCGCCCCAGGCGCCCGTGGCGCGCATCCTGCGGACCACGGGGCTCGACCGGCGGATCAAGGTGTACTCCGACGTCGACAGCGCCGTGGGTGGAATTTAACCCGCCCCGAGTAGAACTTCATTCGGTTGGCGCGTTAAGGTCCGGGATATGGACGTCAACGGATCTGCAGCAATCATCTCCGGCGGTGCCAGCGGCCTCGGTGAGGCGACGGCCCGCGAGCTCGCCCGCGCGGGCGCCACCGTGGTCATCGCCGACCTCAACGAGGAGCGCGGCAAGGCCGTCGCCGACGAGCTCGGCGGCGTCTTCGTCAGGACGGACGTGTCGGACGACGATCAGGTGCAGGCGGCCGTCGACGCGGCCGTGGCCACGGGCAAGCCGCTGCGCGTCGTGGTCAACAGCGCGGGCATCGGCTGGGCCGAGCGCACGGTCAACCGCGAGGGCAAGCCGCACAACCCGGCCACGTACCGCAAGGTGATCGAGGTCAACCTGATCGGCACCTTCAACCTCATGCGCATCGCCGCGGCCGCCATCGCCGCCACCGAGCCGGTCGACGCCGACGGCCAGCGCGGCGTGGTCATCAACACGGCCTCCGTCGCCGCCCTGGAGGGCCAGACGGGCCAGCTCGCCTACTCGGCCTCCAAGGGCGGCATCGTGGGCATGACGGTCCCCGCCGCGCGCGACCTGGCGGCCATCGGCGTCCGCGTGAACACGATCTGCCCCGGCATCATCGACACCCCCATCTACGGCTTCTCCGGCAACGCCGAGGAGTTCAAGGCCAAGCTCGTGGCCCCCGTGGTCTTCCCCAAGCGCATGGGCCGGGCCGACGAGTTCGCCCACCTGGTGCACTCGCTCGTCCAGAACGACTACATGAACGCCGAGGTCGTGCGCTTCGACGGCGGCATCCGCTTCCAGCCCAAGTGAGGTCCCGTGTCTGACGAAGTGCTCGTCGAGGAGTCCGGCAACGTCGCGGTCATCACCATCAACCGGCCGAAGGCGCGTAACGCGATCAACGGCGCGGTGGCCCGGGGGATCGCCGAGGCGCTGGACACCTACGACGCCCGCCCCGAGATCTCGGCGTACGTGCTGACCGGCGCCGGGGGCACGTTCTGCGCGGGCATGGACCTCAAGGGGTTCCTGTCCGGGGACTTCCCGGTGGTCGAGGGGCGCGGCTTCGGCGGCATCGCCGAGGCGCCGCCCAAGAAGCCGCTGGTGGCGGCGGTCGAGGGGTACGCGCTGGCGGGCGGCTTCGAGCTGGCCCTGTCCTGCGACGTCATCGTGGCCTCGTCGGAGTCCACGTTCGGGCTGCCCGAGCCCAAGCGCGGGCTGGTGGCGGGCGCGGGCGGGATCATGCGGCTGCCGCGGCGGATCCCGTACCACGTGGCCATGGAGATCGCCCTGACCGGCGACCACTACCCCGCCTCCCGCCTGTACGAGCTGGGCCTGGTCAACCGGATCACCGAGCCGGGGGCCGCCCTGGAGGGCGCGCTGGAGCTGGCCCGCAAGATCGCCGCCAACGCGCCCCTGGCGCTCGCGGCGACCAAGAAGGTGATCATCGAGTCCCAGGACTGGCCCCTGGAGGAGATGTTCAGGAGGCAGGGCGCGATCATCAACCCGGTGTTCGGCTCCAAGGACGCCATGGAGGGCGCGGCGGCCTTCGCCGAGAAGCGCGCCCCCCAGTGGAAGGGCGAGTAACCCTCACCCGTACGCCGGCCCCTTCCACACGTCCGGAAGGGGCCGCGTCAACGCGCGTGCGTGACCTTTCCTGCGTACGGTAAAGGGAGGAGACCACCACCAGGAGAGCGCATGAGCGACCATTCGGGTTCCAGGTTCGAGTCGGCCAGGCGCGGCGCCGGCACCTTCCTGTCGAGCGCGATCAAGGCGATCGTCATCCTCGGGTCCATGCTCGCCGTGATGTGGGTCCTGGAGGGCGTCGACTACGTGATGGGCGGCGCGCTCGACTCCTACGGCATCGCGGGCTGGGACGCCGACGGCCTGGTGGGCATCCTGTTCGCGCCGTTCCTGCACGGCGGCTTCGGCCACCTCATGGCCAACTCGCTGCCGCTGCTGGTGCTGGGCTTCCTGGCGGCGGTGCGCGACATCCGCAAGTTCCTCTGGGCCACGCTGCTGATCGTGCTGATCGGCGGCCTCGGCACGTGGGTGTCCAGCCCCGGCGTGATCACGATCGGCGCGAGCGGCCTGGTCTTCGGCTACTTCGGCTTCGTGCTGGCCCGGGGCCTGTTCGACCGCCGCCTGGTGGACATCCTGATCGGCATCGGCGTGGGCGTGGCCTACTACTCGATCCTGTGGGGCCTGCTCCCCAACCAGCAGGGCATCTCGTGGCAGGGCCACCTGTTCGGGCTCCTGGGCGGCGTGGTGGCCGCCTGGGTGCTGCGCCGCAGGAAAGAGCTGCCGGCCCGCGTCTGAGCCCTACAGGTGCGGTTTGGTGTGCTCGGCCGGTGAGCTGGAGAGCATGCGGTCGATGAGCGCCAGGCCGATCGCCGAGGCCACGAACGCCAGGTGGATGATCGTCTGCCACATGATCTTGTCGTTGGGCACGTCACGCGCCCGGATGAACGTCTGCAGCAGGTGCACCGACGAGATGCCCACGATGGCCGTGGCCAGCTTGACCTTCAGCACGTTGGCGTTGACGTGGGAGAGCCATTCGGGCTCGTCGGGATGGTCGTTGAGGTTGATGCGCGAGACGAACGTCTCGTAGCCGCCGATGATCACCATGATCAGCAGGTTGGAGATCATCACGACGTCGATCAGCGCCAGGACCGTCAGCATGACGACGACCTCGGCCGACGTGCCGTCGCCGGTCGCCGGGTGCAGGAAGACGCTGCTCAGCAGGTGCCACAGCTCGGTCATGAACTGCCAGACGTACACCGCCTGGGCCACGATGAGGCCCAGGTAGAGCGGGACCTGCAGCCAGCGGCTGGCGAACATGAGGTAGCCGAGGCTGCGGGGCAGCGCTCGCCCCTGGCCGATCGGGGGCTGTTCGGGCAAGAATGTTTCCTACTGATCGAGCCGGAGGACTGGTTGAGTTGGCGAACCTGGGTTCCCTGGAACGCGCGATCATGAACGTGCTGTGGGACGCCGGCCGGGCCATGCGCGTACGGGAGCTCCTGGGCAGCCTCAACGAGGACCGCGACCTGGCGTACACGACCGTGCAGACCGTCGCCGAGCGGCTGGTGCGCAAGGGCCTGCTCGTGCGCACGCCCGCGCGCAACGCCTTCCGCTACGCGGCCGCCTGCTCAAGGG
Source organism: Nonomuraea sp. NPDC001636 (assembly GCF_040298265.1). Classification (NCBI taxonomy): domain Bacteria; kingdom Bacillati; phylum Actinomycetota; class Actinomycetes; order Streptosporangiales; family Streptosporangiaceae; genus Nonomuraea; species Nonomuraea sp. NPDC001636. Next base: position 36,581 of record NZ_JBEOZT010000010.1, on the reverse strand, counting down.
CCGAGCACGTCAGCCGCCTGATGCTGGAGGCCCTCGCCGTCAGCACCGACAGGCTGCCGGTGCTGACGAGGTTCGCGCAGAGCGTCGAGGAGGCGGACGCCCTGGCGCTCCTGGACGAGCTGACCCGCCGGACGGGCCGGCGCGCGACGGGCTAGAGGCGCTCGACCACGTGGTCGACGCAGACCGTCAGCGCCTCGACGTCGGACGGCTCGATGGCCGGGAACATCGCGATGCGCAGCTGGTTGCGGCCCAGCTTGCGGTAGGGCTCGGTGTCGACGATGCCGTTGGCGCGCAGCACCTTGGCCACCTCGGCGGCGTCGACGTCGTCGTTGAAGTCGATCGTGCCGACCACCTGCGAGCGGAACTGCGGGGCGGCGAACGGCGTGGCGTAGGACGACTTCTCGGCCCAGGTGTACAGGCGCTGGCTGGACTCGGCGGTGCGGGCGGTGGTCCAGGCCAGGCCGCCGTTGCCGTTCATCCAGTCGAGCTGGTCGGCCAGCAGGAACAGCGTGGCCACGGCGGGCGTGTTGTAGGTCTGGTCCTTGCCGGAGTTGTCGATCGCGATCGGCAGGCTGAAGAACTCGGGGACGTACCGGCCGGAGGCGGCGATCTCCTCGACCCTGGCCAGGGCGCGCGGCGACATGATCGCGATCCACAGGCCGCCGTCGGAGGCGAAGCTCTTCTGCGGGGCGAAGTAGTAGACGTCGGTCTCGGCGATGTCGACCGGCAGGCCGCCCGCGCCGGAGGTGGCGTCGACCAGCACCAGCGAGTCGTCGCCGCCCACGCGGGAGATCGGCATGGCGACGCCGGTCGAGGTCTCGTTGTGGGTGAGGGCGTAGACGTCGACGCCGTCCTCGGCGACCGCGGTGGGGTGGGTGCCGACGTCGGACTTGATCACGCTCGGGTCGGCCAGCCAGGGCGCCTTCTTGGCGACGGCGGCGAACTTCGAGGAGAACTCGCCGAACGACAGGTGCTGGGACTTCTCCCTGATCAGCCCGAAGGCCGCGATGTCCCAGAACGCGGTGGTGCCGCCGTTGCCCAGCACGACCTGGTAGCCCTCGGGCAGCGAGAACAGGTCGGCCAGGCCGGAGCGCACGCGGCCGACCAGGTTCTTGACCGGCTTCTGGCGGTGGGAGGTGCCCATGAGGCTCGCGCCGGAGGCGGCGAGCGCGGCCAGTTGCTCGGTGCGAACCTTCGAGGGCCCGCAGCCGAAGCGGCCGTCGGCGGGCTTGATGTCAGCGGGAATCACGATGTCAGCCACGTGCCAAGCGTACTGAGGCCGTCCGGGTGACGTCGCACGGGTCCGCCGAATGAGACGCGGAACGGCCCGCCCTTGAGCGGGCGGGCCGTTCATGACACGGGTGAAAACGTGTCAGATCGTGCCGACAACCTCGGAGGCGCCGGGGACGTCGCTCAGCGGACGCGAGGCCGGGCCGATGTAGTTGGCGCTCGGACGCACCAGCCGGCCCGTGAGCTTCTGCTCCAGGATGTGCGCGGCCCAGCCGGCCGTGCGGGCGCAGGTGAACATCGAGGTGAACATGTGCGAGGGCACCTCGGCGAAGTCCAGCACCACGGCCGCCCAGTACTCGACGTTCGTGGCGAGCACCCGGTCGGGCTTGCGGGCGTGCAGCTCCTCCAGGGCGGCCTGCTCCAGCGCCGCCGCGACCTCGTAGCGGGGCGCGTCGAGCTCCTTGGCGGTGCGGCGCAGCACGCGGGCGCGCGGGTCCTCCGCGCGGTAGACGCGGTGGCCGAAGCCCATGAGCCGGTTGCCCTTGTCGAGCTCGCTCTGGACGTACTTCTTGGCGTCGCCCAGCTGCTCCACGCCTTCGATCATGTGGAGCACGCGGGCGGGGGCGCCGCCGTGCAGCGGGCCCGACATCGCGCCCACGGCGCCGGAGAGCGCCGCGGCCACGTCGGCGCCGGTGGAGGCGATGACGCGGGCGGTGAACGTGGACGCGTTCATGCCGTGCTCGGCGGCCGAGGTCCAGTAGGCGTCGATGGCCTTGACGTGCTTGGGATCAGGCTCACCGCGCCAGCGGATCATGAAGCGTTCGACGATGGTCTTCGCCTCGTCGACCCGGCTCTGCGGCACCATCGGCAGGCCGAGGCCGCGCGCGGACTGCGCGACGAAGGAGAGCGCCATCACGGAGGCGCGCGCGAGCTGGTCGCGGGCCTCCTCGTCACTGATGTCGAGCAGGGGCTTGAAGCCATAGGCCGGAGCCAGCATGGCCAGCGCACTCTGCACGTCTACGCGGATGTCACCGGAGTGGACAGGGATGGGGTACGGCTCCGCCGGGGGCAGGCCCGGCTGGAACTTGTTGTCGACCAGCAGGCCCCAAACGTGCCCGAAGGGGACACGGCCGACCAGCTCCTCGATGTCGACGCCCCGGTATCGAAGGGCGCCCCCTTCTTTGTCCGGTTCCGCGATCTCGGTCTCGAAAGCTACGACGCCTTCGAGGCCGGGTTTGAAGTCGGACATGCTCGGCCGCCTCCCTTTCTTGCCATGTAACGGCAATGCCTTGATGTCGAGATACCGGCGGGTCAATTTAACCCCCTCCCAGGTCATGGTCGGTCTCGGGACCCGCCGAAACGTCAAACCCGCTGGTAGGGAGCCTGCTGTGGGCACGTGTCCCGCGACCTGCGTCACGCCGCCGGACGCGCCCTAGCGTGGGATCTGCCACATGAGCGCGCAAGAATACCGTCTCGTGGATGCCACCCCGCGCCCGCCCCTGCTGGCGGCGCTACGCCGAACGTACGAGGGCGAGCCGTTGCTCGAGACCGACCTCGCGTCCGACCCCGTCGCGCAGTTCACCGTCTGGTTCCAGGACGCGCTCGACGCCGGCCTGCCCGAACCCAACGCCATGGTCCTGGCCACCGCCTCCGCGGGCGGCCGGCCGAGCGCCAGGACGGTCCTGCTCAAGGGCTACGACGAGAACGGCTTCGTCTTCTACACCAACTACGAGTCCCGCAAAGGCCGCGACCTGGCCGAGAACGGACGCGCCTCGCTGCTGTTCCCCTGGCACGCCATCCGCCGCCAGATCCGCATCGAGGGCACCGTCGCCCGCATCTCCCACCAGGAGTCGGCCGACTACTACAACTCCCGCCCGTACGGCTCCCGCATCGGGGCCTGGGCCTCGCGGCAGTCGGCGGTCGTGCGCTCGCGCGAGGAGCTCGACGAGCGCTACGAGGAGCTGGCCGCCCGCTGGCCCGAGGATCCGCCGGTGCCCGACTTCTGGGGCGGCTTCCGGGTGACGCCGACCGAGGTGGAGTTCTGGCAGGGACAGCTCGACCGGATGCACGACAGGCTGCGCTACCGGCGCACCCGACCCGGTTGGGCTTTGGAGAGACTTGCACCATAAATTGCCTTAGGTGGCAATCGGGGAACTGGTCAAACGTCATCTTGTGGACACAAGGCCGCTGGCCGTGCCCGCGTACCGGCGGATCTGGTCCGGCCAGGCCGTCTCGAACGTGGGCGTCTCCGTCACCGTCGTGGCGGTCGGCCAGCAGGTCTACGAGCTGACCCACTCCTCGCTCTGGGTGGGCCTGCTCGGCATGGCCAACCTCGTCCCGCTGCTGGTCTTCGGGCTGTGGGGCGGGGCCGTCGCCGACGCCTTCGACCGGCGCAGGCTGCTCGTCATCGGCTCGCTCATCACCTGGGCGGCCACCCTGGTCATCCTGGCGCAGGCCCTGCTCGGACTGGGCAACGTATACCTGATCTTCGCGGCGACGGCGGTCAACGCCACCGGGTTCGCCATCACCGGCCCGACCAGGGGCTCGGTGATCCCGCGCGTCCTCGACCCCGAGCTGGTGCCGGCCGCCAACGCGCTCAACTCGCTGGTCTACAGCCTCGGCGCGGTCGTCGGCCCGATGCTCGGCGGCGTGCTGCTGTCCACCGGCGGCGACCACCCGAACTACGCCGCCGCCTACGCGGTGGACGCCCTGCTGTTCAGCGCCGGCCTCTACGCGGCCCTCAGGCTGCCCGCCCTGCCCCCGCTGGGCGAGGTGACACGTCCGGGAGCGCGGGCGGTCTGGGAGGGGCTCAGCTTCATCGCCAGGAGCCCGGTGCTGCTGATGTCGTTCGTCGTGGACATCATCGCGATGGTGTTCGCCATGCCGCGCGCCCTCTACCCCGAACTGGCCGCCGATCGGTTCGGCGGCTCGATGACCGCGCTCGGCTGGGTGACCTCCGCCATGGCGATCGGCTCGGTCGCCGGCGCGCTGTTCTCCGGCTGGGTGGGCCGGATCTCGCGGCAGGGCGTCGCGCTCGTGCTGGCCATCGCCATGTGGGGGCTCGCCGTCGCGGCCGCGGGGCTGGTGCGCGAGCTGTGGCTGGTCGTGGCGTTCATGGCGGTCGGCGGCGTGGCCGACGTGATCTCGTCGGTGTGGCGGCAGTCGATCCTGCAGCTCTACGCCCCCGACGAGATGCGCGGGCGGATGCAGGGCGTGTTCATGGTGGTCGTGGCGGGCGGCCCGCGCCTCGGCGACCTGCGCGCCGGCGCGACCGCGACCGCCTTCGGGCTCACCGGCGCCTGGGTGGGCGGGGGACTGGCGTGCGCGGTCACCGTGCTCGTCGTCGGACTGTCGGTGGCCGGGTTCCGCGACTACCGCTCCGACACCCGCGCCGCGGCCTTGAGGTCGGAGACGAAGCCCGCGTAGGCCGCGTCCCTGTCGGACGCGCGCAGCACCGCCGAGGGGTGGATCGTGGCCACCGCGAGCGCGTCGCCCAGCGGCACCGGCTCGCCTCTGTGCTCGGTCAGCCGGAACGCCCTGCCCAGCAGCGACCTGGCCGCCGTCGCGCCGAGCACCACGACCACGTCGGGGCGCACCAGCTCCAGCTCCGCGCCGAGCCACGGCCGGCACGCCTCGATCTCGGCGACCGTCGGTTTCTGATGAATCCTTCTCTTCCCCCTGGGAGTGAAGGAGAAATGTTTGACAGCGTTCGTCAGATAAACCGCGTCCCGTTCGATTCCCGCTTCTTCCAGGCCCCGATCGAGTACGCGCCCCGAGGGCCCCACGAACGGATGACCCTCGCGGTCCTCGAGATCTCCCGGCTGCTCGCCCACCAGCATGTAACGGGCCTGCTCGGGGCCCTCGCCGAACACCGTCTGGGTGGCCTTCGCGTACAGGTCGCAGCCCTCGCAGCGGGCGGCCGCCGTGCGCAGGGAGCCGAGGTCGCGCCGGGCGGGAAGGAACTCGGCCGCTCCGTTGTTGCCGTCCTTAACCATCGTCGGTCGTTCTCCCAATAGGGTTCCTGATGACTTCTGTGCCCGTAGCGGACGGGCTCAGTCCCCGCCACGACCGGCGTAGCATTTCAGTTGGGAGGAGCCTTGACCGCACACGGCCTGATCGACACGACGGAGATGTATCTCCGCACGATTTACGAGCTCGAAGAGGAGGGCATCGTCCCCCTTCGCGCCCGCATCGCGGAGCGCCTCCAGCAGAGCGGCCCCACCGTGAGCCAGACCGTCGCCCGCATGGAGCGCGACGGCCTTGTCCGCGTCGAGGGCGACCGGCACCTGTCGATGACCGACCTGGGCCGCACGCTGGCCACCCGCGTGATGCGCAAGCACCGCCTGGCCGAATGCCTGCTCACCCAGGTCATCGGCCTTCCCTGGGAAGAGGTGCACATCGAGGCGTGCCGGTGGGAGCACGTCATGTCCGAGTCGGTCGAGGCGCGGCTGGTGACGCTGCTCGACAACCCCACGGTCTGCCCGCACGGAAACCCCATCCCGGGGCTGGCCGAGCTGGGGGCGCCGGAGGTCACCGACGGCGCGGCCAACGTCCTGACCTCGATGTCCGAGGCCGCCGGGCCGCGTGACATCCCGGTCGTGGTGCGCCGGATCAGCGAACAAGTGCAAAGCGATCCTGCTGTGATGCTTAAACTCAAGCAAGTTGGGATACAACCCGGACGCGAGGTGACGCTCGCGGCGAGCGACGACGGTGTGCGGGTGACAGGTGACGGTGACGCGAACGACACTCCCGCGGAGCTTCCGCGTGACGTTGCCGCGCACGTTTTTGTCTCCAAGCGCTGACGCGCGCGCAGCCACTTGGTTGAATCCCTCTTGGGAGGCCCTCCACTCTCCCCTGGCCAAGACAGTTGCAGGAGCACCCGTGGTCCGCTGTGCGCACAAGCCACCCCAAGGAGTGGTCTCCGGATGAAGCGATGGGGGGATCTGTCACAAGAAACGGCTGATCACCTTGGTGCCGGGTCCGTTTTGGACCATGCCGAAATGGCAGTGGTCGTGACAGACCGCTTCAGCAATCTCCTCTACTGGAATCCCTTCGCCGAGCAGCTGTTCGGCCGTCCCGGCAACGCGCCGGGGCGTGACGCGTCCGTCCTGTCCCTCGGGATCATGGAGAAGGACCACCCGCTGGCGATCGAGCTGGCCAAGCACGTGCTCAAGGGCGGCGTGTGGGAGGGCACGTTCGACGTCAGGCGCGGCGACGGCACGATCGTCTACGTGCGCGCCCAGGCCGTGCCGCTGCGTCACCCGTCCGGGTCGGTCACCGGCATCGTCATCCTGGCCCGTGAGGCCCTGCGCAGCAACGAACGCGAGAAAGACCGTTTCGGGCTCCTCGAACGCATCGGCGAGCGGCTGGCCGGCTCCCTCTACGTCGAGGAGACGCTCAAGCGGGTGGCCGAGATGCTCGTGCCGCAGTTCGCCGACCACTGCTTCATCGAGCTCATGGAGGGCGACCGGCTGGTCCGCCGGGTCTCGGAGCACGTCCAGGGCTGGACCCCGCCCGCGGGCACGTGGAAGCCGGTGGGCGCGGAGATCCGCTACCCCTCCGGCCACTACGCCGACACCGCGCTGCGCCGCCAGGAGACCATCCTCGTCGAGGACTTCTCCACCACCAGCTACCCGTCGCCGCACGAGGGCAGCGCGCGCCTGGCGAGCGAGATCGGCATGACCTCGGCCATCGTCGCCCCCCTGCTGGTGCGCGGCGAGACGCTGGGCCTGATGTACCTCGGCCTGTCCAACCTGACCGACCGGCGCAGCCCCCACTACGACGCCTTCGACCGCGACTTCGTGGGCGCCATCGCCACCCGCGTGGCCCTCGCGATCGACAACGCGCTGCTGTTCGAGGAGGAGCGCCACACCGCCGAGTCGTTCCAGAAGCACCTGCTGCCCAGGGCGCTGCCCCAGCTCGACGGCCTCGACATCGCGGTGCGCTACTACCCGGCGGCCCCGCTCGCCTCCCACGGCCAGGGCATCCAGACCCAGGTCGGCGGCGACTGGTACGACGTCATCCCGCTCTCGGCCGGCCGGGTCGGCATCGTGATCGGCGACGTCGAGGGCAGGGGCGCCAAGGCCGCGGCCATCATGGGCCAGCTCAGGGCGGCGCTGCGGGCCTTCGCACAAGACGACAAGTCACCCGCCGACATCCTGGCCAGGCTCGACGAGTGGACCCGCATCATCGCCACCCCCGAGCAGGACGACAACGGCGCCGACGTCAGCATCCCGCCCATCGTCACCTGCCAGTACCTCGTCTACGACGCCTGGTCCCGGCAGCTCTCCTTCGCCAACGCCGGGCACGCGCCGCCGCTGCTGGTGGTCGACGGCCAGTGCCTGGAGATGGACATCGAGGAGGTCGGCCAGCCGCTCGGCGTCCGGGCCAAGGGCCTGCACGCCGACCTGGTCTACAAGGAGGAGACCCGCACCCTCCCGCCGGGCGCGGCGCTGCTGCTCTACACCGACGGCCTGGTCGACCGGCGTCCGGGCCGCGACGGCAGGATGCCGAGCGAGGAGGAGACGCTCGGCGTGCTGTGCGAGAAGCTCGCCAAGATGGCCGACGCCGACGTCGAGCGCATCGCCGACGCCGCCACGATCGCGGTGCCCGGCGAGATCGACGACGACATGGCGATCCTGGTCGTCCGCTCCAGCGACGTCGACCTCGACGTCGAGGAGCGCACCTTCCCGGCCCAGCCGATCATGGTCGGCGAGGCGCGCCGCATGGCCTCCGAGGCGTTCTCCGGCTGGAACGTGCCCGAGGAACGCGCCGAGCTGGCCTGCCTGCTGGTCTCCGAGGTCGTCACCAACGTGGTGCTGCACGCCTCCACCGCCAACTCCCCGCGCCGGGAGCTGGTCGTCGAGGGGCCGCCGCTGCCGTTCGAGGATTCCTGGGACATGCCGGGCTTCGAGGAGGAGCCGGTCGGCGACAAGGAGTTCACGCTGAGGCTGCGCAGGGGCGAGGAGTCGGTCTGGGTCGAGGTGTTCGACCAGGACCTCCGCCTGCCCCGCATCCGCAGCGCCGGGGAGAACGACGAGGGCGGCCGCGGCCTCTACCTGGTCGACCAGCTGGCCAAGCGCTGGGGCTCCCGTCCCACCAGGGAAGGCAAAGCGGTCTGGTTCGAGATTCCCACCCGGAGCAGGTGAGTGGTTCACTGGGCCGCATGGAGCTGGCCTTCGAACGCCGGGGCAGCGGCGAGCCGCTGATCCTCGTCCACGGCATCGGGCACCACTGGCAGGCGTGGTTGCCGGTGATGGACCGGCTGGCCGCCGACCACACGGTGATCGCGATCGACCTACCCGGTTTCGGGGTGTCGCCGCGGCTGCCCGCGGGCATCCCGTACACCGCGGAGTCGCTGGCGGACGCGGTCGAGTCGTTCTGCGCGCTGCTCGGCATCCGGGAGCCGCACGTGGTGGGCAACTCGCTCGGCGGCTACATCGCGCTCGAACTGGCCTCGCGCGGCGTCGTGCGCGCGGCGACCGCGTTGTCGCCGGCCGGCTTCTGGTCGCGCTCCGAGCTGCTCTACTGCCAGACGACGCTGAAGGCTCTGCGGAACTCGGCGCGCGCGATGTCGCCGGAGCAGGCGGTCAGGGCGGCCGGCAACCCGTTCATGCGGGCGGTGTCCAGCGGGGTGCTGGTGGCCCGGCCGAGCCGGCTCGACCCCGCCGGGCTGGTCGCGGCCACACAGGCGCTGGCGGGGTCGGCGGGCTTCGACGAGACGCTGGAGTCGTTCGGCGGGCTGATGCCGCCCGCCCCGCCGAAGTCGCCCATCACGATCGCCTGGGGCGAGCGCGACCGGTTGCTGCCGCGCCACCAGGCCGTGCGCGCGGCGCGCTGGTCGGGGCAGCGGGTCAGGCTGCTCAAGGGCTGCGGGCACGTGCCGATGAGCGACGATCCTGAGCTGGTGGCCCGGGTCGTCCTGGAGGCCGACCGGGCGGCTTCCTAGCGTTCGGCGTTGGCCGCCATGCGGCGCAGCACCTCGACGGCGGTCCGGTACTCCTGCGCGCTCACGCCCTGCGTGACCTGCTGCCGGAAGCGGGTGACCCGCTCGGAGACGGCCGTGTGCACGGCCCGGCCCTGGCCGGTCAGCCGCCCGTCCGCCAGCCATCCCCTCGACGTCAGGCTCTGTACGGCCTCCTCCACCCCCTCGAACGGCGCCAGCGCGGCGGCGTTCTCCCCTTGGGCGGTGGCGTGGAGAAGCTGCCACTCCCTGCGCGAGGCGCCATGGGCGGCCAGGGCCTGACCCATCGCGTCCTCCAGCAGGTTGTCGAGGTGCTTCACCCAATATCCGATAGGTCTGTCCATGCATGTAGAATAGCAACTATATGTATGAAGACAAGGAAATTGCCGCGATCGAGCGGGCGATGGTCGCGATCAGGCGCAGGCAGAGCAGGCGGGCGCTGGCACGGCAGCACGGCGCGGCGGGCCCCGAGTTCGAGGTGCTCGACGTGATCGAGGGCGCCGGCGGGCGGCTCACCGTGTCGGCGGTCGCCGAGGCGCTCAACGTCGATCAGCCGCGGGCGAGCCGGCTCGTGACGGCCGCCGTGACGGCGGGGCTGGTACGGCGGGAGGCCGACCAGGCCGACGGGCGGCGGGCGTGGCTGGTGCTGACCGACGCGGGCGCCGCCGCGCTCGCCCAGGCCCGGCAGGCCCGGCAGGCGGCCTTCGCGTCGGCCACCGCCGGCTGGTCGGCGGCCGAGCGGGCCGAGTTCGCCAGGCTGCTGACCCGGTTCGTGCAGGGGATGCCGGGGTGAGCCTTCCCGGCCTCAGCGCATCGTCTGGCCCCAGACGAGCAGCATGGCGATGACGAACACGATCATCACGCCCGCGTAGCCGACCGGGCCGAGCCGGAAGGCCCTGCGCACGCGGTTGAGCCCCCAGGCGAACAGTAACGCCAGGAAAACGAGGAGGATCAGGCCGCCGTCCATGCTGACAGTATGCGGCGCGGCCCGGGCGGGCGCGCGCCTGCCGTCAGAATCCGAAGGACCGGCCGATGATCTCCTTCATGATCTCGGTCGTGCCGCCGTAGATCGTCTGGACGCGGCTGTCCAGCCACGCCTTGGCGACCGGGTACTCCATCATGTAGCCGTAGCCGCCGTGGAGCTGGAGGCAGCGGTCGATGACCTTGTTCTGCAGCTCGGTGGTCCACCACTTGGCCTTGGCGGCGTCCACGACGGTCAGCTGCCGGGCGTTGAGTGCCAGGATGCACTTGTCCACGTAGTGGCGGGCGATCTCCGTCTCGGTCGCCAGCTCGGCCAGGACGAAGCGAGTGTTCTGGAACGAACCGATGTTGCGGCCGAACGCCTGGCGGGTCTTGCAGTACTCGATCGTCTGCTCCAGCACCGTCTCTGCCGCGGCCACCGCCGCCACGGCGATCGACAGGCGTTCCTGGGGCAGGTTGTTCATCAGGTGGAAGAAGCCCTCGCCCTCGTTCGGGCCGAGGCGGTTGGCGACGGGCACGCGCACGTTCTCGAAGAACAGCTCGGCGGTGTCCTGGGCCTTCATGCCGACCTTGTCCAGGTTCCGGCCGCGGTTGAAGCCCTCCATGCCGCGCTCGACCACGATCAGCGTCGTTCCCCTGGCCCCCGCCTCGGGGTCGGTCTTGGCGACCACGACCACGAGGTCGGCGTTGACGCCGTTCGTGATGAACGTCTTCTGGCCGTTGACCACGTAGTGGTCGCCCTCGCGGACGGCGGTGGTCCTGATGCCCTGCAGGTCGCTGCCGGCGCCCGGCTCGGTCATCGCGATCGCGGTGATGAGCTCGCCAGAGGCGAAGCCGGGCAGCCAGCGCTGCTTCTGCCCGTCGTCGGTGAGCTCGACGACGTACGGGGCCATGACGTCGTTGTGCAGCGAGAAGCCCAGGCCGGAGGCGCCGGTCCTGATGATCTCCTCGACGATCACCGCGTTGTAGCGGAAGTCGGTGATGCCGGATCCGCCGTACTCCTCGGGGACGCCGAAGCCGAACATGCCGATCCCGCCGGCCTTCTTCCAGACCTCGCGGGGCACGATGCCGTCCTTCTCCCACTGGCCGTGGTGCGGCACGACCTCGCGGGCCATGAACTCGCGCACGGTTTCCCTGAAGAGCAGGTGCTCCTCGTCGAAGAGGTCTCGCTGCATCGATTCGCCTCCAAGCAGGTGTCGTGCACGACAGAATACGATTCTGTTACCCGGAGGTATACCCGCTTTCGCGGCAGGGAAGGCGGTGGGGACACGGCAGGGGACACGGCAGGGGACACGGCTTCATCACAAGTGCTGGAACTTGGGGGAAACCGCCTGCGTTGCGGGTGTTTTCGACTCTAAGATCTACCCTCGGTCTATTTGTGATGATCGGAGTGTCCCGTGAGTCGGTGGCGCAAGTCGTTGCTCGCCGCGTCGATCGCATCGGTGGCGGCCGTCGGGGTCGTCGCGTTGCCCGGCGTCCCGGCCTCGGCCGCACCGGCCGACCTGGACGTCCAGTACGAATGCATTCCCTCCGGGGCCGACAGCATCGTGCGGCACGCACCGGTACGCCTGAACACCCATCTCACCTTCGCCACCGACCTGGTGGTCGGCGACCCGCTCAACTTCACCTGGAAGCTCGACTACGCCGACCACGGACGGCTCCAGTCGCCCGGCTACTTCGCCCCGGGCGCCAACGTGCACGCCACCGGCAACGTCGAGCTGACCAGCAGCTGGCAGGGCATCCTGCAGCCGAAGGGCTCGGTCGAGCAGAAGGGCAAGCTGCGTCCCGACGGCGAACTGTCGCTGCCCGAGTCCCTGAACGACCCCGGCCTGATCGACAAGGTCGGGACCATCAAGGTCACGCCGAAGGACATCGAGCTCGACTTCACCCCGCCGGACGGCACGGTCGTCGCCAACGACGGCAACGAGAGCGACAACCCGACCGACATGAAGGTCATCTACGGCCCCGGCTGGACCTCGATCGACGACCGTCCGGGCTCCGAGAACCACGTGCACAACGACCTGCACGAGACCAACGACCTCGGCGCCTGGGCCGAGCTGAGCTTCACCGGCACCGGCGTGGAGTACATCGGGCCGCACGACAAGGACGCCGGCCCGGTGGACATCTACATCGACGGCGGCAAGGTGGCCACGGAGGACCCCTCGCGCTCAGACGACGACCTGCCCGTCAACGACGACCTCGACGGCGGCTTCACGATCTGGAAGTCGCCGGAGCTGAAGTACGGCAAGCACACCATCAGGATCGTGAACGCCTCCAGCAAGCCAGCCTGGCTCGACGCGTTCAAGGTGTCCACCAACACCGCCAAGATCCCGACGGGCTACCACGGCGCGAAGTGCAAGCTCGTCGGCGGGCCGGTCTCGGTGACGGTGACCGTACGGGACAAGTCGGGACCGACCAACAGCCAGACCCCCACCACGAGCACCACCCCGACGACCACGCCCACCACCAGCCCGACGACCACCCCCACCAACACCAGCACGTCCACCGCGACCAGCACCCCCACGCGGAACCACTCGCGGCCCACGCCGACCAACGGGCTCGGGCACGTGGTCGTGGTGCCGGCGGTCACGGGGACGAGCACGAGCACGGCCACGCCCACCGCGACCGGCCCCACGGCGACCACGTACGTCAGGGCGCAGGTGGCCAAGGTCCCCAAGGGCGGGGTGGACACCGGTGAGGCGCCCGACGAGCCGGACCGGCCGTACGGGCTGATGGCCAGTGGGGCGATGTTGCTCATGGGCAGCGCGGGCGGCGGGCTCGCCCTGCGCCGCCGCAGGGCCGCGCACGCGGGAGGAACGAAGTGATGGCCGAGCAGAAGACTCCGATGCAGCGGGCGATGCCCGGGCTGCTGATCGCCGGTTCGCTGGCCGGCGTCGGCGCGATCATGGTGGGCCTGCTCTCCGTGGCGCCCAAGGTGGACGACGGCTCCGGCACGCTGGCCGCCGCCGACCGGCCGACCGCCGTGCAGATCGAGAACGCGGGCGCGTTCGTGTTGCCCGCGACCGTGGGACCGGGCGGCAAGGGGGCGACGCTGACCCCGGCCCGGCCGGACGCGCCGCCGCCGCTGGCCGCGGCCCCGACCGTGCCGCCGATCCCCAAGGCCAGGACGAAGGCCGCCAAGGCCAAGGCGAAGCCCAGCCGGATCAAGATCCCCAAGATCAAGGTGAACGCCCCCATCGGCGGCGTCACCGTGGACATCAAGGGCAACCTGGGCACTCCGCCGCTGACTCGGCCGAACCAGACCGGCTGGTACCGCTTCTCGCCGGTGCCCGGTGAGCTCGGGCCCGCGATCATCAACGGCCACGTCAGCACCCGCAAGGGCCCCGCCGTCTTCGACCGTCTGCGCGAGCTGGCCAAGGGCGACCAGATCTACGTGTACCGGTCGGACGGGAAGGTCACCCGGTTCACGGTGAGCGGGATCGAGCAGGTCAGCAAGTCGGCGTTCCCGACGTCCCGGGTGTACGGGAACACCAAGGACTCGCAGCTCCGGCTGATCACGTGTGGCGGCGTCTTCAACAAGGAGGCGCACAGCTACACGGACAACATCGTGGTGTACGCGACGTTGTCGAAGAAGAAGGGCTGATGGGGTTTTTGGGACGAATTTGGGGTTTTACGGGAAGTTGACAGGGACAGTTCGTAGGATCTCAACCGAACCGTGACCATCGGCTGGAATTCTGGCACGACTGTTGACACTGCGCTGAACGGAGATGGACCCGTGCTTACGTCCCAGGCGTGGCGCCGCCTCGCCCACAAGACCTCCGCCTTGGGATTGATGGGCACACTCGCCGTCTCCGTCGGCTCGCTGGTCGGCCTGTCCTCGCCCGCCCAGGCTGCGGCCCCGAAGCAGTTCAGCTACACGTGCGCCGGAGGGCCGTTCACCTTTGGAGCCACTCCGCTCAGCGTGACGCTCACTGGTCCCGAATCGGTCACAGCAGGCGGTAGCTTCGACCTGTCGGTTGGCATTCCGGCGCTGACCCAGACAACTCCGGCCACACAAGCCACGTATGTGCAGGCCACGGTCGCGCTGACGCCGACCGGTGGGTCAGTCACTGACCCTGGCGCGAAGCAGGGAGCGGCTGTCGCGGCGAACACCCCTGCCATTCCTGCGGGCGAAGTGAAGTACAAGGTGTCTGTGGGCGCCACCACGACGGGCAAGGTGAGCATCAAGCCCGGAGAAATCCGTCTCGGGCTCCTGTCCAGCCCGAGCAGCGTGGCGACCTGCACTCCCTCCTCCACCACCGAGGTCCTCGACATCCCTATCGGGACTGGCGGTGGCGCCGGGACCGACGTGGTCTCCTACAACTGCAAGCTCCCCAGCGGGACGGACGCCCTCTACCCCGCCACTGTCGACATCAAGGTCGCGATGACGACGCCCACCAACGCCAAGGCCAATGAGGATGCCTCCATCACCTGGACAGGCACCATCGAGACCACGAATGACCCGCTCACCGCGCCCACCGGGTTCCCCGTGAGCAGCAAGCTCTTCGCCACCATCAAGGCGACCGGCGCAGGCGCGCCCGCCACCGCCACCGGCGAGGTGACCCTCACCGGCGCCGTGGCCGGTCAGGACATCATGACGCTTCCGAGCGTCACCATCAAGATCAAGCCCACCACCGCCGGCACTGTGCAACTGACGGCGGGGGATCTGGCTCTGGGCACCTCCTCGACTGCGCCTGCGATCAAGTGCGAGGCGCCCACGACCGGGCTCAAGACCTTCAGCTTCCAGGTGGCGGCCGGCACGGGGACGACCCCGACGCCCACGCCGACCCCCACTCCCACTCCCACGCCCACGCCGACCCCCACCCCCAAGCCGACCAAGACCAGCACTGCCACCGTGACCGTCACCCCGCCCGACAAGTCCAAGACGCCCAAGGCGGGGGCCGACACCGGGGGCGGGGGTATGGCGGGGCCCGACGGGCGGTTGTTCGTGCTGACCGGCACCGTTCTGATCGCGGCCGCGGCGGCCGGTGGGCTGGTGCTGCGCCGGCGTACCGCGGGCAGGGGCTGAGCGGCGTGGCCGGGCAGTATCCCTACGGCGGCCCGCCACCGCGGGACCGGGGGAGCACCGCGCTCAGGACCGTGCTGATCGGCGCGGCCATCGCCGGGGTCGTCACGGTCGTGGCGGGCATGCTGATGGTGCTGCAGTCGCCCGAGGAGTACGGCATGGACAGGGACGCCCTGCCCGTGGCCGTGCAGACGCAGGCGTCGGGGCAGCCGCAGCAGGCGTTGTTCCAGGCGCCGCCGGACCAGCCGCCGCCGCTGCCGGAGATCACGCCGGCGCCGCCGATGCTGCCCTCGACGCCGATCCGGATCGTGATCAAGCGGCTTGGCATCAACGCGCCGATCAAGTCGGTGGGGCTGGCCAAGGACGGGACGATCGAGGTGCCGCCGTCCGACAATCCCAACCTCGTCGGGTGGTACCGGAACATGTCCACGCCGGGCCAGGAGGGTCCGGCGGTGCTGCTCGGGCACAAGGACACCCGGACGCGCAGCGCCGTGTTCAGCCGCCTCGGCGAGCTCAAGCACGGCGACACCATCGAGGTGAAGCGCCAGGACAAGACGACCGCCGTGTTCACGGTCGGCGGCGTGGAGCAGGCGAGCAAGAAGACGTTCCCGACCGAGCGCGTCTACGGGGGCCGGGAGAACGCCCAGCTCCACCTCATCACCTGCGGTGGTGCCTACGATCGCACCATCGGCCACTACAACGACAACATCATCGTCTACGCGACGATGACGAGCTCCTATCGAAGCTGATTGGCGGAGGCGGGCATGGGCTGGCTGGCGAAGCGGAAACTGCGTACTGGCCCGACGGCGGCCCTGCCCGCCAGACCGGACCCCGCCGAGTTGTTGCGGATCGTCCGGCTGGCCGACCCGGACGCCCGGCGCGAGGGCGACGACATCGTGGCGGCCGACGTGCGGGTGTACGCGCCGGTCGAGGCCGACGCCGAGCTGACCGGCGGGGTGCTGGAGAAGGCGTGGGCCTGCCGGGTCACCGCCGAGGGGCCGCTGCCGTTCGACTTCTTCGACCGCTACCTGGCCGAGGGGCTGGCCTTCCGGCTCAAGGGGCTCGCCGTGTGCCGGGGCGAGGTGAGCGATCCGGCCGACGGCGAGGATGGCGGTCCCGCCGTCATCCTGCCCGTACGTCCGTCCGCCGACGATCTGGCGCCGCTGCTGGAGCAGGGGGAGGACGAGTTCACGTTCACGTCGGGCGACATCCGGGCCGCGCTCGTGCCGCAGAAGGGGCAGCCGCCGGCGGTGCGGGAGCTGCTGCCGTTCGCCACCGAGCTGACCGCGATCGAACTGCGCGGCGAGGAGCCCGTCAAGCTCGGAAGCCTGGCGCTGGAGCTGGCAGAATCGCTGAACGGCCTGGTCGTGGACCGGTGGCGGTTCAGGATCGACGCCGCGGAGGACCTTCTGCCCCCGGAGTGACGAGCCACAGAACGTCGTTCTGTTGTAGTCTCTCCTCAATAACCGAATAATGCTCGGTTTCCAGGAGGCACTGTGGCAGAGGCGTACATCGTCGGAGCGGTCCGTACCCCGGTCGGCAAGAAGAAGGGCGGGCTTTCCACCGTCCATCCCACCGACCTGGCCGCCCACACGCTGAAGGCGCTCATCGACCGCACCGGCGTCGATCCGGCGGCGGTCGAGGACGTCATCATGGGGTGCGTCATGCAGTTCGGCCCCCAGAGCATGGACATCGCGCGGAACGCCTGGCTGTCGGCGGGGCTGCCCGAGACGACGGCCGGCGTCACGATCGACCGGCAGTGCGGGTCGTCCCAGCAGTCGATCCACTTCGCCGCCCAGGGCGTCCTGTCGGGCACCCAGGACCTGGTGGTGGCCGCGGGTGTCGAGTCGATGAGCATCGTCCCGATGGGCGCGTCGATCACCGCCGCGCTGGAGAAGGGCATGCCGTTCCCGTTCGGCGACAAGTGGGTCGAGCGCTACGGCAAGCAGGAGATCTCGCAGTTCCGCGGCGCCGAGCTGATGTGCGAGAAGTGGGGCCTCCAGCGCGACGTGCTGGAGCAGTTCGCCTACGAGTCCCACCAGCGGGCCGCCAAGGCCGTCGCGAACGGCTACTTCAAGGACCAGATCGCCCCCGTCAACGGCGTCGAGGACGACGAGGGCCCGCGGCCCGACACGACGCTGGAGAAGATGGCCGGGCTCAAGACCCTCAAGGAGGGCGGCCAGATCACCGCGGCCACCTCCTCGCAGATCTCCGACGGCTCCGGGGCCGTGCTGATCGCCTCCGAGCAGGCCGTGCGCGAGCACAATCTGACGCCGAGGGCCCGCATCCACCAGCTCGCGCTCATGGGCGACGACCCGGTCTACATGCTGACCGCGCCGATCCCGGCCACGCAGCGGGCGCTGCGGAAGGCGGGCATGTCGATCGACGAGATCGACGTCGTGGAGATCAACGAGGCGTTCGCCCCGGTGCCGCTGGCCTGGATCAAGGAGCTGGACGCCGACCCGGCCAAGGTCAACCCCAACGGCGGCGCCATCGCGCTCGGCCACCCGCTGGGCGGCACGGGAGCGATCCTGATGACCAAGCTGCTGCACGAGCTGGAGCGCACGGGCGGCCGCTACGGCCTGCAGACGATGTGCGAGGGCGGCGGCCAGGCCAACGTCACCATCATCGAGCGGCTCTAGCGGAACCGGGCCGGAAAAGGGTGAGCGCCGCCTCCCGGGCGTAAGAGGGGAGGCGGCGCTCGCTAACTACCATCCCGGTAGTTGTCTAGCGGCCCTTGGGCGGGATGATCCGCCGGGGCGGCACGACCGGGCGCTGCGGCATCTTGGGCAGTTGCCGGGGCGGCATGGGCGTGGCGGTCTTCTTCTTGGCTGAGCGAACTCGCATGCGAAGCTCCTTTACACGAACTCAGGACGCGGCTCGGTGAGGGCCGGGCGTCGACGAGCACAGCGTGGCCGCGTCTGTCGGACGATGGACTGAGGTGGCTGCTGTCACAGGTAAAGGCGCATGTCCGACAAGCTACGGCCTGTCCATAACACCGGGCAACCGAATTACCGCGGCGCCGCGAGCCGCTGCACGAGCAACCGAATCAACGCCGTGCCGCCAGCTGCTGCTCGAAGCCCGACACCATGGCCCGCAGGCCCGCGTCGAACCACTGGTCGTAGAAGCGCAGGGCGTCCGGGTCGTGGGTCTCGGCGGTCGAGCCGACCTGGGCCAGGGCGTGGCCGAGCACGTAGACGGCCACCGACTGCACCGCGTTGACGGTGTCGCCGGAGGGCACGCCCGCCGCCTCGAAGCGGGCCAGCAGGCCGGAGATCAGCTCGGTGCCGAGCCGTACGTCCACCGGGTGGGTGGCCAGCAGCGGGACGGCGCGCGGGTGGGCGAGCAGGAAGCGGCGGTAGGCCACGGCGAACCCGGTCAGCGCCCGCGGCCAGTCGGCGACCGGCGTGTAGCCGGCCATGGCCTCGGTGAACAGCCGGCCGACGACCAGGGACACGAGCGCGTCCCGGTTGGGCACGTGGCGGTAGAGCGACATGGCGGCCACTCCGAGGTCGGCGCCCAGGCGGCGCATGGTCAGCGCGTCGGGGCCCTCGGCGTCGAGGATGCCGACGGCCGCGGCCACGATGCGCTCGACGGTGAGCACGGCCGGACGCCCCGCCCGCCTGGGTGCCTGAGTCATGCGGTCAGCGTAACGACGATCGTGGCCGCCAGCATGAGCAGGGACAGCAGGCCCACCACCATGTGCTGGACGTCGATGACCACGGCGTGGCCCGCGGTGGGCAGAATCTTCCAGGTGCGGCTGTACTCGCGCCGGTAGAGCTCGCACTGCTCGGCCGTGGCCGGGCCGAAGTAGGGCAGCCACCAGTTGCGCACGTGCCCGGCCACGACCAGGACGCACAGGACGGTCGCGGCGATGAGCGACCACGTGCGGTGCAGCGCGACGCCGGCCGCGATGAGCAGCGGGAACGGGTAGTTGATCGCGGCGGCCATGGCCCGGCCCCTGACGTTCGCGCCGTCGAGGTCGTTGAGCGGGAACATGGGCACCCAGTCGGTGAGGACGAGCCAGGCGAGCCACACGAGCGGGACGGTGACGGCGACCGCGATCATCGGGTTCTCCTCGAATTTGCTTACTAGGTAAGCTTACACAGTACACAAATTCGGACGGCGGCGGTCAAGAGTCCGGCGAGAGCCGCGGCGAGCAGGGTGATCGACAACGACACCGGGAAGTAGGTGAGCTGCTCCCAGGTCACGTACCGCCCGTTGAGCAGCACGGAGACCCAGTTCGGATAGAGCGCGAACACCAGGACGGGCACCAGCACCGGCACCAGCCGCAGGGCGATCCGCCACCACGGCCGCCCCGACCGCCGGGACGCCCACCGCCGCGCCCGCAGCACGCCCATGACCCCGAGGCCGGCCGCCACGACGGCGAGCAGCCCCAGCACCAGGTCGTAGAGCTGCCGGTCGCCGCCCAGGGCCGCCGGCGCGCGGCCCTCGCTCATCGCGGCCAGGCCCCGCATGACGTCGTAGGTGGGGTCGTAGAGCGAGGCGCCGTTGGTCATGACGGCGAAGCCGTAGCCGGTCTTCGGCGAGACGGCCTCGACGGCGTTGTAGGTGAACAGGTTGCCGGAGTGCACCAGCAGGCCGGACTCCTCCTCCAGGCTCCAGCCCATGCCGTAGCCGTGCGGGCCGGGCTTGTGCATGGTCTCCAGGCTCTGCTTCTTGACCAGCGGGCGGCCGGCGTCGTTCTGGGCGATCAGCCACTTGCCCATGTCCGCGGCGGTCGTGATGACCGCGCCCGAGCCGCTGCCGTCGAGGAACCCGGACGCCTCCGGCCGGGGCAGCCACATGCCGTAGACCGAGACGAAACCGTCCGCCGGCCGGACGGCCTGGGCGCTCACGGCGCTGCCGGTCATGCCGAGCGGGCCGAAGACGCGGTCCTTCATGTAGGCGTCGAAGGGACGGCCGCTCGCGGTCTCGACCAGGCGGGCGGCCAGGTCGTAGTTGACGTTGCAGTAGGCGTACCGGCTGCCCGGGTCGGCGGCCAGGCGGCCCTCGGCCAGGCGGGCGGTGTAGTCGGCCAGCGAGCTCGCGGACTCCAACTCGCCGATGTCCAGCGAGCTGTCGGACAGCCCGGAGGTCTGGTTCAGCAACTGGCGCACGGTGATCTCGGCGAAGCGCGGGTCGGCCATCCGGAAACCGGGCAGTTGCCCGGCCACCGGCTCGTCCAGCGCGATCTTGCCCTGCTCCACCAGGGTCATCACGGCCATCGCGGTGAACGACTTGCTCACCGAGGCCACCCGCATCGGCGTGGCCGCGGTGACCGGACGCCCTTCGGAGTCCCTGCCGTACCCGGCGGCGTGCACGACCTTGTCGCCGTGGGTCACCACGACGGACAGCCCCGGTACGCCGGTGGCCTCCAGTGCCTCGCGCAGGTAGGCGTCCACGGCGGCGGGGGTCGGCGCGACGGGGGCCGAGGCGAGGGCCGGGGCCGCGGCGGGGGTGAGAGTCAGGGCCGCGGCCAGCCCGGCGAGGGCGATCTTCAAGCTCATGCAGGCAAACGTACGGAGAACGCCCCCACCGCCGAATCTGCCGACGGTCTAGTGGCACCCCCGACGAAAGTCAGGTCTCCGCGGCGGACGGCAGCCGCTCCGGCACCGCGTCGTGCACCTGCTGGAAGATCACCGAGGTGCGGAAGCCGACGATCTCCTTGCGCTTGCTGAGCCGGTCGAGCAGGAAGGAGTGGAGGTGGTCGAGGTCCTGGACCGCGACGTGCAGCAGGAAGTCGTCGCCGCCGGCCAGCACGAACACGCTCAGCACCTCGGGCAGCTCGGCGGCCGACTGCTTGAAGGCGTTGATCACGGCCCGGCTCAGCGGGCGGACCTGGACCGAGACCATCGCCTGCGTGCTCCGGTTGAGCGCGGCGGGGTCGATGTCGGCGTGGTAGCCGCGGATCACGCCGCGCCGGGTGAGCGCCCTGACCCGTTCCAGGCAGGTCGAGGGGGCGATGCCGAGCCGGCGGGCCAGTTCCCGGTTGGACTGCCGCGCATCCGTTTGGAGCAGGCGGATGATCGCCGAATCAAGTTCGTCCATGACGCGATTCTGCTCCTGTCTCCGATCGAACGTTCGGTGGGGCGGGGGTGGGGCCGAACGATCGCGCTACTTTCGCGGGCATGACTGAACAGGGCCGGATGGGTGTGGGGCAGGGCGCGGCGTTGCTGGTGGGCGCGGTGCTGGGGCCGGGGATGCTGGTGCTGCCGCAGCTGGCCGCCGCGGCGGCGGGGCCGGCCTCCGTGCTGGCCTGGGCGGGGCTGCTCGCGCTGAGCGTGCCGGTGGCGCTGACGTTCGCGGCGCTCGGCGTCCGGTACCCCGGTGGGGGCGGGGTGGCGAGCTTCGCGGGGCTGGCCTTCGGGCCGCGGGCCGCTGCCGTGGTCGGCTGGTGGTTCTACGGGGCCGTGCCGGTCGGGACGGTGGCGGGCGCGCTGGTGGGCGGCCGGTACGTGGAGGCGTGCCTGGGCGTGGACGGCACCCTGGCCGGCGTGCTGATCCTGGCCGCGGCGTTCGCCGCCAACGCCGCCGGGCTGCGTACCTCGGGGTGGTTGCAGCTCGTCTCCGTCGCGCTGCTGGTCGTCCTGCTGGCCGTCGCCGTGGTCACCGCCGCTCCGCGGGCCGACCTCGACCACTTCACCCCCTTCGCCCCGTACGGGGCGGCCGGGGTGGCCGGCGCGGCCGGGGTGCTCATGTTCGCCTTCGTGGGCTGGGAGGCGGCCAGCCACCTGTCGGCCGAGTTCGCCACCGGAAGGCGCGGGAGGCGCGAGGGGCACGGAAGGCACGGTCTGACCAGGGCCACCGTGGTCACCCTGGTCGTGGTCGGCGTGCTGTACCTGGGCGTCGGCGTCACCTCGGTCGGCGTGCTCGGCGCGGACATGCCGGGCGTGCCGCTGACCGCGCTGCTGGAGACCGGCCTCGGGGGAGTGGCGCGGCCGGTGACCGGGCTGCTCGCGGTGCTGCTGACGTTCGGGGCGGTCAACACGTACCTGGCGGGGGCGGCGCGGCTCGGGGTGGCGCTGGCCAGGGACGGGGCCATGCCCGCCTGGCTCGCCGGGGGACGGGGGCCGTACCGGAGCCTCGGGGCGCTGGCCGTGCTGACGGTGCCGGTCGTGGTGTGGGCGGTGGACCTGGACCTGCTGATGCGGGCCACCTCGGCGTGCCTGGCGGCCGTCACGGCGGCGGGCGTGGCGGCGGCGGTGCGGGTGCTGCCCGCCGGGCGGCTGCGGGTCACCGCCGTCGTGGCGACCGGCATGTCGGCGGTCGCGCTGGCGTGCTGCGGAGCCTTCCTGGCGGTGCCCGCCGTGCTGGCCGTCGTCGCGCTGGGCGTGCTTAAAGCCCTCAGGCGGGCAGTACTCCCAGCACATGACGGCGCACCGTCGGGAGGGTGCCATGACTGAGCAGACCACGTACGCGCAGAGCAGGCAGGTCGGCGAGCAGGCCAGGGAGCGGGAATGGACGCTGCCCAGCTTCGCCAAGCAGCTGTTCCTCGGCGATCTCCGGCTGGACCTGGTGCATCCGGCGCCCGGACTGCCGGCCGAGGCCGCCGAGCGGGGCGAGGAGTTCGTCCGGGCGGTGCGGCGCTTCCTGGAGGCCCACGTCGACCCGGCCCTCATCGAGCGCACCGCGCAGGTGCCGGACGAGGTGGTGAAGGGCCTGGCCGGCCTCGGGGCGTTCGGCATCACGATCGGCACGGAGTACGGCGGCCTCGGCCTGCCCTACCTGTACTACTGCCGCGCCCTCACGCTGGTCGGCTCCTACTGCCCCGCCCTGGCCACGCTGCTGTCGGCGCACCAGTCGATCGGCGTGCCGCAGCCGCTCAAGCAGTTCGGCACCGAGGAGCAGAAGCGGGAGTTCCTGCCCCGGTGCGCGGCCGGCGAGATCTCGGCCTTCCTGCTCACCGAGCCGGACGTGGGCTCCGACCCCGCCCGCCTGTCCACGACCGCCGTGCGCGACGGCGACGACTACGTGCTGAACGGCGTCAAGCTCTGGACGACGAACGGCGTCGTCGCCGACCTGCTGGTGGTCATGGCCAGGACCGGCGAGAAGATCAGCGCGTTCGTGGTCGAGGGGAACAGTCCGGGCATCACGGTCAGGCGTCGCAACAGCTTCATGGGCCTGCGCGGCATCGAGAACGGCGTCACCGAGTTCTCCCAGGTCAGGGTGCCGGCCAAGAACCTGATCGGGAAGGAGGGCCAAGGGCTGCGGATCGCGCTCACCACCCTCAACACCGGCCGCCTGTCCCTCCCGGCGACCTGCGCGGGCAGCGTCAAGTGGGCCGTGAAGATCGCCCGCGAGTGGGGCAACGCCCGCGAGCAGTGGGGTCGCAAGGTCGGCCGGCACGAGGCCGTGGCGACCAAGATCGCCTTCATCGCGGCCACCGCGTACGCGCTGGAGGCCGTCAGCGAGCTCACCGCCCGCCTGGCCGACGACCGGCGCAACGACATCAGGATCGAGGCCGCCCTCGCCAAGCTGTACGCCACCGAGCTGTCGTACCGGGCGCTGGACGAACTGGTCCAGATCAGGGGCGGCCGTGGCTACGAGACCGCCGAGTCGCTGGCCGCCCGCGGCGAGCGCGGCGTGCCCGCCGAGCAGATGCTGCGCGACGCCCGCATCAACCGCATCTTCGAGGGCTCCTCCGAGATCATGCGCCTGATGATCACGCGTGAGGCCGTGGACGCGCACCTGACCGCGGCCGGCGAGCTGATCAACCCCGAGGCGTCCGCGCAGGAACGCGCCCGCGCGCTCGGCCGGGCGAGCCGCTTCTACGCCGGGTGGCTGCCGACCCTGGTGGCCGGCTCGGGCAGCCTGCCCACGGGGTACACCGCCTTCGGCCCGCTGGCCCAGCACCTGCGGTTCGTGGAGCGGACCAGCAGGAAGCTGGCCCGGTCCACCTTCTACGGCATGTCCCGGTGGCAGGGGAGGCTGGAGCACAAGCAGTCCTTCCTCGGGCGGATCGTCGACATCGGGGCCGAGCTGTTCGCCATGACGGCCGTCTGCGTGAAGGCCGAGGAGGACGCCGACGACCTCGGACGCAGGCCGTACGAGCTGGCCGACACCTTCTGCCACCAGGCCCGGCGCCGCGTCCGCACGCTGTTCGACGAGCTCTGGGACAACAGCGACGAGCAGGACGTGCGCCTGGCCCGGTACGTGCTCGACGGCCGCTACGAGTTCCTGGAGGAGGGCATCCTCGACCCGTCCATCGAGGGCCCGTGGATCGGGACGCCGGACGGCGGCGAGAGCGTGCGGAGAAAGATCCTGTGACGCCCGGTCTAGACCGGTTGTGAGCTTTTTCTGCCCTGAGTGTTTTCAAACCGATACCAGCCGGTATAGACCGGCTGCTGAACACAGGCTTACTCTGGCGCAAACGCGTTGAGCTGTGGCTCTCGCACCCCTCATCCCTTTGGACGGGGTCAGGTGGCTGGTACGGACCAGCGACCCGTCCGACGAGAAGGCGGTATCACCAGTGAACATGAAGCTTGTGGGCGGCGCCGCTCTCGGCCTTGCCACGATGCTGGTCCTGTCCAGCTGCGGCTCCGACGGCGGTTCGGGTGGCGGCGGGAACAACACCCAGGCCTCGGGCGGCGGCCAGGTCACCCTCAAGATGGTCGCCGCCGACTACGGCGACGGCCCCGGCAAGCCGAACTCGGGCGAGACGTTCTGGAAGGGCGTCGTGGACGAGTTCCAGGCGGCCAACCCCAACATCAAGGTCGACGTCCAGGTCATCAACTGGAACGACATCGACAAGCAGGTCGCCACCATGGTCCAGAACGGCCAGGTGCCCGACATCCTGCAGACCGGCGACTACTCCGGCTTCGTCAAGGACGGCCTGCTCTACAAGGTCGACGAGGTCCTGTCCCCGAACGTCTCCGGCGACATGCTGCAGAAGTTCGCCGACTTCGGCAAGGTGGACGGCACCGGCTACGGCATCCCGTTCGTCTCCTCCGCCCGCGCGCTGTTCTACAACAAGGATCTGTTCGCCAAGGCCGGCATCGCCGAGCCGCCCAAGACCTGGGACGAGCTCAAGGCCGCCGCCGAGAAGCTGAAGAAGGCCGGCGTCAGCCAGCCGTTCGGCCTCCCGCTGGGCCAGGAGGAGGCCCAGGGCGAGTCGTTCCTGTGGATGCTGGGCAACGGCGGCGGCTACAAGGACGCCTCCGGCAAGTGGGCCATCAACTCCCCGCAGAACGTCGAGACCTTCACCTACATGAAGGGCCTGGTCGACGCCGGCCTCACCACCCCCAACCCGGGCACCAAGGATCGCAAGACGGTCTGGGAGGACTTCGGCGCGGGCAAGGTCGGCATGGTCAACGGCGGACCCATGTCCATCCCGATCTTCGACGCGGCCGGCCTGAAGAACTACGGCGTCACGGCGATCCCCGGCAAGACCGGCCCGCTCGACACCACCCTCGGCGTCATGGACTGGATCATGGCGTTCAACAAGAACGGCCACGCCGCCGAGATCAAGAAGTTCTTCGACTTCTTCTACACCGGCAACGCGGCGCAGAAGATCTCCGACACCTACAAGCTGCTGCCCGTCACCAACGGCGGCATCAAGAAGCTGTCGGGTGACGAGAAGCTCAAGCCGTTCCTCGACGCGCTGCCCAACGCCAGCTTCTACCCGTTCCAGGACCCGAAGTGGGCCGAGGTGAACCCGGCGATCAAGCAGACCATCGGCGGCGCCGTCAAGGACGACCCCGCCAAGGTCCTCGGCGAGCTGCAGAAGACCGCCGAAGCCAGCTGATCCAGCGGGGGTCTGTGGAGCCGGCGCGCGGGTCGCGTCCCCGCGCCGGCTCCACCGTCATGGAAGGTTCCTCATGAGAAGGTTGCGCGCCCTCGAACCCCTGGCCTGGATCGGGCCGGCCGTGGTGCTGATCGCGCTGGTCGTGCTCTGGCCCGTGATCGAGATGGTCCGGTCGTCGTTCCTCAAGATCAGCCGGTTCGGAGTGGTCCAGGGAAACAACTTCCCGGACAACTACACGAAGCTGTTCGGCGAGAAGGACTTCGCCGACATCATGATCCGCAGCGTGATCTGGGTGGTCGCGGTCGTCGCGCTCACCGTGCTGGTCTCGCTCGCCCTCGCCCAGCTGTTCAACCAGCGCTTCCCCGGCCGCAAGATCGCCCGCTGGGCGCTCATCGCGCCCTGGGCGGCCTCGGTGCTGATGACGGCGATCATCTTCAAGTGGATGCTCGACCCCGAGGTCGGCGTGATCAACCAGATCAGGGTGCGGCTCGGGTTCATCGACGCGATGGGCGGCGCCTCCGCCGACCAGCTCGGCGACGCCTCCAGCGCGATGCCGTGGCTGGTGTTCGTGGCGGTCTTCGTCTCGGTGCCGTTCACGACGTACGCGCTGCTGGCCGGGCTCGCGACCATCCCCGCCGACGTCTACGAGGCGGCTAAGATGGACGGCGCCACCAAGCTCCGGACGTACTGGTCGATCACGCTGCCGCTGCTGCGCCCCGCGCTCACCGTCGCCGCGCTGATCAACGTGATGAACGTCTTCAACAGCTTCCCGATCATCTGGGCGATGACCCACGGCCAGCCGGGCTACTCGACGGCCACCTCGACCATCCTCATGTTCATCCTCAAGGGCTCGAACATCGGCGAGTCGGCCGCGATGTCCGTCGTGAACTTCGGCATGGTCATCGTGCTGACCGCGATCTTCCTGAAGGTGTCGCGCTGGAACAAGGAGGTGGCGTGATGGCCGTGCAGACCATGTCCAAGGCCGGTACGCGCCACCAGCCCGGCCACCGCGGACCTGCGCAGCGCCGCATGCCCAGGCTCAAGACCGTGATCGTGGCGGCCGCGGCCTACATCGTCGCGTTCGTCTTCCTGTTCCCGTACCTCGTCATGCTGCTGACCTCGCTGCGGTCGCAGGACTCGCTGCGCGAGGTGACGTTCTGGCCCGACGAGTGGGTGTGGTCGAACCTCGCCAACTTCTGGACCAGCGGCCTGGCCGGGAACCTGTGGGTGACGCTCAAGGTCGCCGGCGGCTCGACGATCCTGGTGCTGCTCGTGGCGCTGCCGGCCGCGTACTACTCGGCCCGGCACAAGTTCCGCGGGCGCACGGCGTTCCTGATCCTGGTGCTGATCACCCAGATGTTCCAGCCCACGGCCATGCTCGTCGGCATCTACCGCGAGTTCTACCAGTTCGGCCTGGTGGACTCGATCTGGTCGCTGATCCTGGTCAACGGCGGCTTCAACCTGGCGTTCGCGGTGTGGATCCTGAACGCCTACTTCGCCTCGATCCCGCGTGAGCTGGAGGAGGCCGCCTTCATCGACGGCAACGGCCGCTTCGGCGCGCTGTTCCGGATCACGCTGCCGCTGGCCATGCCGGGCGTGATCACCGCACTGATCTTCACGTTCATCGCGGCGTGGAACGAGTTCGTGGTCGCCCTGACCCTGACCACGACGCCGGCCAACCAGCCGCTCACGGTCGCGCTGAACTCGTTCATCGGCCAGTACCAGGTGGACTGGCAGAACCTCTTCGCGGGCTCGGTGATCGCCACCATCCCGGTGATCATCCTGTTCGCGCTGATCGAGCGGAAGGTCGTCGGCGGACTGACCGCCGGCTCGATCAAGTAGAAAACGTCCGGCCGCCACCAACCCACCGGGTGGCGGCCGGGCTCACTTCCGCGGGCTACTTCTGCGGGACGCGGGCCACGCAGAACACCGTCTGGCCGAATGGCGGGGTGATGAACCGCTCGATCAGCCGCGTGGCCGGGACCACCGTGCGGTCGTAGATCTTGACCAGCCGCGGGTCGGGGTAGCCCACGCCGCCCCGCCGGACCGCCGCCCACCAGGCGATGCCGCCCAGGAAGTTGATCGGCTTGAGCACGTCGATGTCGAGCCCCGCCTTGGCCACCGTGGCGCGCAGGGTCTTCGGCGTGTAGCGCTGGACGTGCCCGACCTTGCGGTCGAAGTCTCCATAAAGCTGCATGTAGCCGGGCACCCAGATGATGATCCGGCCGCCGGGCAGCGTGACGCGGGCCAGCGAGCGCAGCGCCTCGGCGTCGTCCTCGATGTGCTCCAGCACGTTCATCATGACGACGGTGTCGACCTTGTCCTTCAGCGGGATCTCGGTCGGCAGGCCGAACTGCAGGACGTCGATGTCGTCGCGGCCCTCGAAGCGCTTCTCCAGCTGCTCGACGCAGTAGGGGTCGAAGTCGCTGACGACCAGGCGGTCGAGCCGCGGCAGGAACTGCTCGGCGAAGTGGCCCAGCCCGGAGCCGATCTCCAGCATCGAACGGCCGACGTGCGGGGCGACCATGTCGAACTCGTACTGCCGATAGTTCTTGGCCTCGTCCCCACCCAGGTGGTTCTCCAGGGCCTCGTCACCGGCCGCCGGTTGCACTACACGGTCATACCCAGAAGACATAGTCCCGTTCCTTTGTGGGGCAGACGGATTGCACGAGTCTAATGCCCCTGAGGATGACCTGATGCGTGAAACGCCCTTCCCCGGGCGCGGGCGGATGCGATGGAATCTGACACGCCATGGACGACGACGAGGCGATCACCCGCTCGCTCGACGGTGACCTGGGGGCCTACGAGGTCCTGGTCGCCAGGTACAGCGCGCTCGCCCATCGCACCGCCGCCATGCTCGGCGCGGGCGACGAGGCCGAGGACGTCGTGCAGGAGGCGTTCGTCAAGGCTTTCCGCCATCTGCCCAAGTTCCGGCGGGACGCGCCCTTCCGTCCCTGGTTGCTGCGGATCGTGGCCAACGAGACGCACAACCTGACCCGGGCCCGCGGGCGCCGCTCCGACCTCGCCGTACGGCTCACCGCCGCCGACCCCGCCGGTCCGGTGGCCCCCGACGACCCGGCGGGCGCGGCCGTCGCCACCGACCGGCGGGCCCGGCTGCTGGCGGCCGTACGCGGCCTGCCCGAGCGGGAACGCCAGGCGGTGGTGTGCCGGTACTTCCTGCAACTGTCGGAGGCGGAGACGGCCCAGGTGCTCGGCTGGCCGGTCGGTACCGTCAAGTCCAGCACCCATCGGGGGCTGGCCCGGCTGAGGGAGGAGGTGGGCGGTGAACTCGCATGACCCCTTCGACGACCTGGAAGGCGAACTGACCGCCCTCGGCCCCCTCCTCGACACCCCGTCCCCGCCGCCGCCGGACGATGTCGCCGCCGCCGTGCGCGCCCGCCTGGAGCTCCGGCCTCAGAAGCGCAGGCGGCCGACATGGCGGCCATGGCGGCCATGGCGGACACGGCGGGCGCGGTGGCGGATCGTGGCGGCCGTCGTGCTGGCCGTCGTCGCCGTCACGGCCGCCACCCCCCAAGGCCGCGCCGCCGTGGCCCGGATCCTCCGCATCGCCGGCGTCGAACTGCAGCTCGGCGACACACCGCCCACCCCGGTACGGACCACCGCGAACCTCCCCGGCGAGCACCCGGTGGCCACGGACGACCTGCCCGGCCTGGTGCGGTTCCAGGTCAGAACCCCGGCCGAGCTCGGGCCCCCCGCCCGCGCCACCGTCGCCGACCAGGGCCGGCTGGTGTCGATGTTCTGGCCGGACGGCGTCCGGCTCGACCAGTTCCAGGGCGGCGTGGACCCGTTCTTCTTCAAGAAGCTCGGCCCGCCCTGGCCCGACTACGTCGAGATGGCCGGGACCACGGCCTGGTGGATCCCCGGCGAGCACCCGCTCGGCTACATCCGCCGCCAGGACGGCACCGAGATCCCCCTGCGCCAGGCCGCCCCCACCCTCGTCTGGCAGCGGGACGCGCTCACCTACCGCCTGGAGGGCGCCGGCACCAGGGAACGGGCGGTGCGGATCGCCGGGTCACTGCGGTGAGCCGGTCAGCCAGTCGTCCACGCCCTTGAGCAGCTCCTTGCGCACCGGCTCCGGCGCGGTCGAGGACCGGATCGACTGCCGGGCCAGCTCGGCGATCTCGGCGTCGGAGAACTCGTAGACCTCCCTGGCCAGCTCGTACTGGCGCAGCAGCCGGGTGCCGAACAGCAGCGGGTCGTCGGCGCCCAGCGCGATCGGCACCCCGGCGTCGAACAGCCGCCGCAGCGGCACGTCCGCCGCCCGCTCGGCCACGCCCAGCCCCACGTTGGACGTCGGGCACACCTCGCAGCAGATCTGCCGGTCGGCCAGCCGCTGCATCAGCCACGGGTCCTCGGCCGCCCGCACGCCGTGCCCGACCCGGTCGGCGCCCAGGTCGTCGATGCACTGGCTCACGCTGCGCGGCCCGAGCAGCTCGCCGCCGTGCGGCACGGCCAGCAGCCCGCCGCGCTTGGCGATGCGGAAGGCCCGCTCGAAGTCGCGCGCCGCGCCGCGCCGCTCGTCGTTGGACAGGCCGAAGCCCACCACGCCCCGGTCGGCGTACTGGGTGGCGAGCCTGGCCAGGGTGTTCGCGTCGAGCGGATGCCGGGTCCTGTTGGCCGCCACGATCACCGGCATGTGCACCCCGGCGTGCTCGGCGGCCTGCCGCGCCGCGTCGAGCATCAGCTCCAGTGTGGCCGTGAGCCCGCCGAACCGCGCGGCGAACCCGGACGGGTCCACCTGGATCTCCAGCCACCGGGAACCGGCCGCCGCCTCGTCCTCGGCCGTCTCGCGCAGCAGCCGGTAGACGTGCTCTGGACGGCTCAGCACGGACCTGGCGATGTCGTACAGCCGCTGGAACCTGAACCAGCCGCGCTCGTCGGTGGCCCGCAGCCGCGGCGGCCAGTCCTGCTCCAGCGCGTCGGGCAGGTGCAGCCCCTGCTCCCTGGCCAGCTCGATCAGCGTCGAGTGCCGCATGGAGCCGGTGAAGTGCAGGTGGAGATGGGCTTTGGGCAGCGTGTGCAGGGGCCGGTGCATTTCCATATTTTGCCACTGGCCCCAGGTGCGGATTCGCATGTCGCCCAAGGCTGCGGGACCGGCATCGGCACGGTAGAGATCGGCCGGATCGGGGGATCAACCGTCCATGATCCCTGAGGGTGCGGGCGTCGCGGGGCAGGGCCGGCGCGCGCTGCTCGCCGGCCTGGCGTTCGCGGTGACCGCTCTCGCCATCTACGCCCTGTTCCATTCGGGTTTCGGCCGTCCGCACCCGCCTTCTGCGGGCTCGTCGTACGTGCCCCCGCCGCCCCTGAAGGCGCCGTCCAGCCCCGGCGCGGCGGCGGCGCGGGCCGAGCTCCCGCTCGCGGTCGTCTCCGACGACCTCTGGCTCACCTACCTGCCCCGCGGCCTGCGCCGCAGCGGCGGCGGCCCGATCGCCCCCGACGGCGTCCTGGCCAGGTACGGCACCGCCAAGCGCTACGTGGAGGCCCAGGTCGAGCACGGCGCGGTGGCCGCCGACTGGGACACCTACCGCGCGCACGCCGGCGTGCTGGACCCCCGCGAGACCACGATCAGGGGCCGGCCCGCGGTGGTCGGCGCGCATCCGCGCGGCGGCAGGGTGATCGCCTGGCTGGAACGCCCCGGCACGGGCGCCTGGATCCGGGTGAGCGACTCACTCGGCGGCGAGCTGCTGCCTATTGCCGCCTCGGCCCGCGCTCCTGTAGGAGACTAGGAGCCTTTTCCCTGGTTGATCCCACGAGTCATGGGGGGACGATGCGGCGCCCGGCAGCGGTGTTCATCACGTTCGCGCTGGCCGCAGGCACGGGCGGGTGCGGCGGCGACACGCCGCGACCGCCCAGCACCACCCCGCCGCCGCCGTCGGCGAGCGAGCCGGCGACCGGGAGACCCGTCACGCTGGCCTGCGGATCGACCCGGCTGGAGATCCCCGGCGCGCCCCCGCCCCTGGCCCGCGCCGGCACCTTCGGCCGCCTGGGCGCGCTCGCCAGGCGGCTCACGGTCAGGGGCGTGACGTGGCGCGACGACGAGGACGAGCAACTGCGGGTGGGCGTGGTGTGCGGCGTGCGGACGGCCGAGCAGTTCGCCACGCTGGTGGCCCGCTCGACCCTGACCGCCTACCGCGGCAAACCCGCGCTGCGCTGGACGAGCCGCGACGGCCTGCGCAACTTCATGTGGCTGGAGAGCCCCGGCACGGCCGTCTACCTCGCCGCCACGCCCGGCATGACCGCCCAGCTCCGCCAGACCGCCGCCGCCGTCAGACCCGCCACCTCCTGAGCCGCTTCCCGAGCCGGTGTAGGTGCCCCGCCGCGGCCACGGAAGGCCGGCAGGGCGCCCCGGAGGCCGCTCAGCGAGCCTCGGACAGCAGCTTGGCCATCCGGCTGACGCCCTCGACCAGATCGTCGTCACCGAGGGCGTAGGACAGCCGGAAGTAGCCGGGCGTGCCGAACGCCTCGCCCGGCACGACCGCCACCTCGGCCTCCTCCAGGATCAGCTCGGCCAGCTCCGCCGACGTCCCGGGCCGTCGCCCGCGCAGCTCCTTGCCCAGCAGCCCCTTGACCGACGGGTACGCGTAGAACGCCCCCTTCGGCTCCGGGCAGAACACGCCCGGGATCTCGTTGAGCATCCGCACCATGGTCTGACGCCGCCGGTCGAAGGCCGACCGCATCTCCGCCACGGCCGACAGGTCGCCGGAGACCGCGGCCAGCGCGGCCCGCTGCGACACGTTGGCCACGTTGGAGGTGGCGTGCGACTGCAGGTTGGCGGCGGCCTTGACCACGTCGGCCGGGCCGATCAGCCAGCCCACCCGCCAGCCGGTCATCGCGTACGTCTTGGCCACGCCGTTGAGGATCACGACCCGGTCGCCCAGCTCGGGTACGGCCGTGGCGATGCTGGTGAACTCGGCGCCGCCGTAGACCAGGTGCTCGTAGATCTCGTCGGTGACCACCCACAGCCCGTGCTCGGCCGCCCACCGGCCGATCGCCACGGTCTCCTCGCGCGAGTAGACCGCGCCCGTCGGGTTGGACGGCGAGACGAACAGCAGCACCTTCGTCCGCTCGGTACGGGCCGCTTCGAGCTGCTCGACGCCGGCCAGGTAGCCCGTGGACTCGTCGGTCACCACGTCGATCTGCACGCCCCCGGCCAGCTTGATCGCCTCGGGGTAGGTCGTCCAGTAGGGGGCGACCACGATGACCTCGTCGCCCGGGTCGAGCAGCGTGGCGAACGCCTCGTAGACGGCCTGCTTGCCGCCGTTGGTGACGAGCACCTGGGACGGCTCGACGGAGTAGCCGGAGTCGCGCCGCGTCTTGTCGGCGATGGCCTGCTTCAGCTCGGGAAGGCCGCCCGCCGGCGTGTACTTGTGGTTGCGCGGGTCGCGGGCCGCCTCGACCGCCGCCTCGACGATGTAGCCGGGCGTCGGGAAGTCGGGCTCGCCGGCGCCGAAGCCGATGACCGGGCGGCCGGCGGCCTTCATCGCCTTCGCCTTGGCGTCCACCGCGAGCGTGGCGGACTCGGAAATCGCGGAGATTCTTGCGGAGATACGGGGTCGCGTGGACATGCCTTCCATGCTCCCACGCGGGCGTGACCTGGGCGATCAGGTTTGGGTTCGACGTACCGGGCAATCCCCCGTATGCTTTCGCCTGGTCCTTCCGCCGCATGTCGGCGAGCGGTTCGGTCCAGGCAGTGAGTCAATCAGGGTAGTGTGGTTGACGACATAGGGCACTGGCGCAATTGGTAGCGCACCGGTCTCCAAAACCGGCGGTTGGGGGTTCGAGTCCCTCGTGCCCTGCGAGTGCGGTCCGCGCAATAATGGCGTGTAAGCGCGCCGCAAAACTGCGTTGGATACGACAGATTCAGGTGAGGACTGTGGCGATCGACACGCGCGGCGAGACCGCAGGCAAGCCCAGTGGCGAGAAGAAGACACGCACTTCACCTGCCCTTTTCTACCGGCAGGTCGTCAACGAGCTCCGCAAGGTCATCTGGCCGACACGCAAGGATCTCATCACCTACACCACGGTCGTTCTGGTATTCGTTCTGATCATGGTGGCGATCGTTTATGGGCTCGACGCCGCTCTGGGCTGGGCCGTCCTCCGCGTCTTCGGCGGGGAGTGATCCCGCCTAGCTCGACACCGTGTGGTGTCGGCTGACGGCGACACCATTCGATTCGAGGAAATGAGGAAAGGTCACGTGTCCGAGTCTTCTGTTCCGGCCGAGGAACCCCGCGACGAGCGGGGCGACGACGAGCTGGGAGAGGCCACCGACGAATGGGGCGACGAGCTGGGTGAGGCTCGCGACGAAGGCGTCGAGGCGGCTCTCCAGGAGGCCGACGAGACCGACGAGGTCGAGGAGTCGGAGGAGGCCACCGCCGACGCGGAGGCCGAGATCCTGCCCGACGTCGACCCGGTCGAGGAGTTCAAGAGCTCCCTGCGCGGGCTCCCCGGCGAGTGGTACGTGATCCACTCCTACGCCGGCTACGAGAACCGCGTGAAGTCCAACATCGAGAGCCGCAACGTGTCGCTCAACATGGAGGACTACATCTACCAGGTCGAGGTGCCCACGCACACCGTCCAGGAGTTCAAGAGCGGCAAGAAGGTCCCGGTCAAGGAGCGCGTGCTGCCCGGCTACGTCCTGGTGCGCATGGAGCTGACCGACGAGTCCTGGGCCGCCGTGCGCAACACGCCCGGCGTGACCGGTTTCGTCGGCCTGTCCAACAAGCCGAGCCCGCTCAGCCTCGACGAGGTCGCCAAGCTTCTGGCGCCCGAGCCGTCCGAGGAGAGCAAGAAGGCCACCACCAAGGCGGCCTCCGGCCCCACGGTCGAGTTCGAGATCGGCGAGTCCGTCACGGTCATGGACGGCCCCTTCGCCACCCTGCCCGCCTCGGTCAGCGAGATCAGCCCCGAGTCGCAGAAGCTCAAGGTGCTCGTCTCGATCTTCGGCCGTGAGACCCCGGTCGAGCTCTCGTTCAACCAGGTCTCGAAGATCTAAGACGATCACCTACACTTAGACGTTCGGTCGGCCGCCTTTCGCGAAGGGTGGCCTTCCGACATGTCCGGGCGCATCCGCGTCCGGACGGCATCACGATCAGGACCCGGAGAAGGACTCATGCCTCCGAAGAAGAAGATCGCGGCGCTCGTCAAGGTCCAGCTCCCCGCTGGCCAGGCCACGCCCGCTCCGCCGGTCGGTACCGCCCTCGGTCCCCACGGCGTCAACATCATGGACTTCGTCAAGCAGTACAACGCTGCGACGGAGTCCCAGCGGGGCAACATCATCCCCGTTGAGATCACCATTTTCGAAGACCGCAGCTTCACCTTCATCACGAAGACGCCCCCGGCGCCTGAGCTGATCAAGAAGGCCCTGGGTCTCGACAAGGGCAGCGCCGTCCCCCACAAGGACAAGGTCGGCCGGCTGACGCGCGAGCAGCTGCGCAGCATCGCCGAGACCAAGATGCCCGACCTCAACGCCAACGACGTCGAGGCTGCAGAGAAGATCATCGCCGGCACCGCCCGGTCGATGGGCATCACGATCGCCGACTAAGACCTTTCCCAGATCCGTGGGAGGGCCGGGTCCCGGCCCGCGTACCACAAGGAGACAGACATGAAGCGCAGCAAGGCGCACAAGGACGCGGCGGCCAAGGTCGACCGCGACAAGCTCTACACGCCCGCCGACGCCGCGAAGCTGGCCAAGGAGACGTCGACCACCAAGTTCGACGCCACCGTGGAAGTGGCGCTGCGGCTGGGTGTCGACCCTCGCAAGGCCGACCAGATCGTGCGCGGCACGGTCAACCTCCCGCACGGCACCGGTAAGACCGCCCGGGTCCTGGTCTTCGCGACCGGTGACCGTGCCGAGGCAGCCCGCGAGGCGGGCGCCGACATCGTCGGCGCCGACGAGCTGATCGACGAGATCGCCAAGGGCAACCGGCTCAACGAGTTCGACGCCGTGGTCGCCACCCCCGACCTCATGGGCAAGGTCGGCCGTCTGGGCCGCGTGCTCGGCCCGCGCGGTCTCATGCCCAACCCCAAGACCGGCACCGTGACGCCCGACGTCGCCAAGGCCGTGACGGAGATCAAGGGCGGCAAGATCGAGTTCCGCACCGACCGGCAGGCCAACCTGCACTTCATCATCGGCAAGACGTCGTTCCCCGAGCGTCAGCTCATCGAGAACTACGCCGCCGCCCTTGACGAGGTGCTGCGTCTCAAGCCGTCGGCGGCCAAGGGGCGTTACCTGAAGAAGGTCACCTTCTCCACCACCATGGGCCCCGGCGTTCCCGTCGACCCCAACCTCACCCGTGGCCTGACCGCCGAGCTCGACGCGTAACGGTCGCACGTTCTTCGAAAGGCCCCCGCCTGTCTCAGGCGGGGGCCTTTCGCTCTGTCCGGGCACCGGGTCTCGGTCGGCCGGGGGGCCGCCGGGCGCCGGGCCGGAGCCGTTTCGTTCGGGTTGTTCGGCCCGGACGATCTCTCCAGGTGAGCGGCGTTGTGCAGAAATCGTGCACAGCCTGTGGGGGATAACCCCAATGCCGGGAAGTTAAGGGCTTTGGGCTGCTGTCAACTGGTGTTCGGTGAGGACGTTGATGGTGGTGCTCGCGCGGTGGTTGGTGCGGTCGACG